>NZ_DCYU01000148.1:0-6476 GCF_002331165.1 Pseudoalteromonas sp. UBA2102 | reverse complement strand
CTAGATTGAACAAATTTCAATCCGCAAAGATCAACACGCCCTAATACTTTTATAAAACTAAGGAGCCACATGTTTTCACTATTTAAATCAGACCCGACAAAAAAATTACGTAAAGAGTACGATGCAAAGCTTGAGCAAGGCATGCAAGCACAGCGTAAAGGCGACATTAAAAGCTACGCCATGTTAAGCGCAGAAGCCGAAAAAATCTGGAGTGAAATAGAAGCGCTTGAAGCAAAAAAGCCAGATAATACCAATCGTGCTAAGTAATTAGACATTTATAGCGACGGATAAATAGAGTGATAACAAGGCATAAATTTCGACATGTAGTTGTTCTACATGAAAAATTTATAACGCAGTTAACGCTTTATTTAGCACGCGAGAAAGGCTAAATATTTAAGTCGATTGGTATAAATATCGTGTCTGTACTGTTTTAAAAGTAGAAAGACGCGTTTAGTAAATAATTCATCACCTCGTTTTATAGCCTCCACCAGCCAAAAACCACCTTTTATAATAGGCTTGCATAAACAAATGTACTTAAAGCGGTTACTTATATTTTCGATGCATTTTTTATTGGAGGTTAAATGATTAAAAAAGGGGTTTGGATGTCATTTTAAATCTTTAACTGCTGTATTTGCTTACTGCGCAGGCGTTTTACCTCCTAAGTCAGAAAATAAGGACAATTTCCTCTTTTCCACCTGCCATAAAAAGAACACCCCGCCTTAAAGTTTAATACTCGCAATGTGTTACAAGATTTGTTATTAATATTAAAAATAATTAAGAGGACGTACATTGCTCATAAAAAGAGGAAAGTGTCCTCTGATAAAGCTGTTAGCCGTATGAGCACTGTAGCTTCTGCATCATATTCATCAACTAGAGAATGTTTCATGACAAGTGTAAATTCTGAAAGGCACGTATTTTCGTTTGAAGGTGGAGATCAGTTAACCACGATTGGAGCTACCTTCTTAGTTTCGTATCTGTTTCATCAATATATTGATTCAACTCATAAGAATTGGGAAAAAATAAAAACGAAAAATTCAAGAGTTAGCACCATTAACCGATCAGAGAATTATCATCGTAATTGGCTTAATCACATAGGTAGCATGAGCGATGCTAATCTAAATAGAAATACTTTAGATCTTGATGCTCCAGTTGTAAAAAAAATGGCACTTGAAATCCAGCAACATTTATCGAAATAATACGCCTAACAAGGGTTTTCAAGTCGGACAAATTATAGTTGGCTTTTTGTTCGTTCTTCACTTATTTTAGCCAACTGAAATTTGCCGCTTAAAACGGCGTTATATCCCAAAAGGAGTACGGTTTTGAATTTTAAGTTTATATTACCCTTTTCTGTATTATTGGCAGGTTGCCAAATAACTAAAGATATTGAATACAGTTCACTTCAAACCAATAGCGCATCATGCCAAATCCCAGTATCAAGCCTTGAAATAAACTCTCCAAAAAAAGGTGAGAATGTATTTAAATTTGAAGATATTGTTAATGCTAATGTAGCTTCTGGAGGCTCGTTCATTTCAATGAGTAATGTTAAGCGTGCAGATTTCAATTACATTCTAACTCAGGACTCTGCTCCAGACCTAAAGAACCAATTGATTGATATTTACCCTGAAACAGGTAAAGAAAAAGCACAATCAGATATAAAGTTTAATTACTATTTAACTAGCTCATCTACAATGGAAAATGAAGTTGCTCTAGTAATTAACGCCTCTTTCGACTTTGCTGGCTCAACCAAGAACTATCAATCCTCTACTAAGGGTTAATATTCAACTTTCCCTGTAACTTACCCTAATCAAGAGTTTTTAAATAAATTATTAAGTAACGGTATCAATGATATTAAAAAACAGATTTGTACATCGGTGTAAATGGCTTATAACAAGTCATTTCAGCAGGTCAAATTACAGTTGGCTTTTGCTTCTGCGTCGCTATTTTAGCCAAAAATTATCTGCCTCTGAATGAGGCATTATGTGTATGAATGAGGTTATGCGAGCCGAAATTTACTGAGTGTGAATTTGAGAATAAATTATTAAGTCAGTGCTGTGAAGATCAGAAATTAGCAGTTGTTATTTATTATAAAACACAATCCAACGCTCTTAAATGGATGAATACAAATATGTCTGCACTAGGAAATCATACACCTTTAAAAAGCATCACATCTCAACCTAATAAGTAAAAATCAGTTTTAATGTCAATGGCTTATTAGTTCCATACAACTTGCTTACATAGACATTGCCCTTCCCCAATTTACTATACCTCTTTAGTATTTCCCTCATACACATTTGCAGGATTAATTTGCATTAGCAATGCTGGATTATCTATCGGTTTAAACCCGTATTGCGCATAAAGGCCATGGGCATCAGAAGTGGCTAATAAAAAGCGCCTGAGCCCTTGCAGCTCAGGGTGTTCTACAATCGTTTTAACCAATAACTTGCACAGACCATTACCTTGCAAATCTGGGATAATAAATACATCAGCCAAATAGGCAAAGGTGGCGTTGTCGGTTACTACGCGGGCAAAACCCACTTGCTCGTTATCAGCGCTGTAAACACCAAAGCACATTGAGTTATCAATCGCTTTTTGCATAACGCTATTAGGTATTCCTTTAGCCCAATAGCTATTAGCAATAAAGTTATAAATAACGTTAAAGTTAAGCTTGCTTTTATCTGTGCTTACCGTGAAATTATGGGTATTTATAGTCATAATTTATTGTCTTTTAATCATAAAATTTGAATCAATAATCTTTAACATTTTTTAACTGTTTATCATGTACTTTTGAAAGCAGCAATATCGAGCAAATAGCGCCAAATAAGGCAATTCCCATATCAGATTGAGTATCCCATACGTACCCTTGCGTACCTAAAAATGCTTCTGAGTTTTCACCGCTTAACACTGCAACCCACCACTCTATTAGTTCGTAAAAAGCACTAAACGCTAAACATATCGATACAACAAACACATTTAGCCAGCCTTTACCATTTACTACGTTTTTACGTAGTAATATTTCACGCGCTAATAATGCAGGCACGAACCCTTGAAAAAAGTGCCCTACTTTATCGTAGTTGTTACGCTCACTGCCAAATAAGTTATCAAACCAAGGGACTTCGGCGTAGGTGTAATGCCCGCCAACCATTAGCACAATACAATGCGCTAATATAAAGCCATATAAAATGGGGGTGAGTTTAAAATGCTTATAGCTGCTTGCCATAAGCACTAAACCAATTATTGCGGGGATAACTTCAAGCAGCCAAGTAAACTGATCTTTTGGGTTAATTCCGGACCAAGTTAATACAATAAAAAACAGGCCAAGCCATAAATACTTCATTTAGAATCCTTGTCTAAATTGATTAAATTTACAGCATTTTATATCTCTAAATCGCCCGATGCTACCGATAGTTTGTTTTAGCGGTTAATCGATTAAATAAGCTAGGAAAAAACCGTTTAATGGTCGGTGCCCAGCCGCTTAAGCCTTTGCCAACAATCACTTCGTCTTTTTTATTATGAATTGCGAGGATCATTTTTTTAGCAGCTAGGCTTACATCCATGCCATTTTCTATTGAGTGCTCTGGCTTGTTTTGCGCTATGCCTTGCTCGTTTAACGAATTATGTGCAATGGCGGTTTTAATAGAGCCAGGGCAAATAGTTAAGCAATGAATATTATGCTCTGCAAGCTCTGCACGCAGGCAATCCATAAAGCCCACTACCGCATATTTAGAGCCTGAATAGCCCGTTCTAACTTAGAGCCTACTATACCTGCAACGCTACTAATAGAGACAATTGAACCGCTTTGCCTTGCTACCATAGTAGGCGCTACCGCCTTGGTAAGTGCAATGAGGCCAAAATAGTTAACTTCCATCAACTGGCGGTAAACATTAAAGTCGTTTTCTAAAAATAGGCTGCGCTGCGACACCCCGCCGTTATTAATTAAAATATCGATAGCAGGTAATGTACTCATTAAATCAGTAACTTGAGCCAATACAGCTTCAGGCGCTGACAAATCAAGAGGCACAATAATGTGGCCATCGCCATGTAAGCTTTGTTTTAGTTCGTTAAGTTTATCAACGCTTCTGGCTGATAAAATAACCTTGGCACCCAGTGCTGCAAACTGTATTGCGAGCTCTTTGCCAATACCTGATGATGCGCCGGTGATCCATACGGTTTTATTGTTGTATTGCATGGGTTATTTGCCTTTATTATTTTATCCGCTGCTAATAGCAATCGTGTTAAGTTTTATACGTTTATAACGACATATATATGATTTATAACGCGGTTAACGCTTTATTTAGTACACTCGAATAACTAAATATTTAAGCCGCTTAGCGTTATGCTTTGGTAGGGCCTGCTATGGCGTTAACTTCATGCTCTAGCGATTTATAAAGCCCCATTAAAAATAAAAACTCAACGGTTACATACAACGGGCCAATAATTAAGCCAATTAAATCATCTACAAACGCAGGCTTTTTACCCTCATAGTAATGGCCAATAAACTGCAGCACCCATCCAAATACAAACACGCCCACACCAATACTTAACCAAGGCCAAAAAGCCATAGCAGCGATTGGCTGGGCTGCTAAAAGCAATAAGGTAAACAGTACACCCATTATTAAGCCAAGTGACACGCTCAGCATTAAGTAATACACCACGCTTGCAAAAACAAAAAGCTGCGCGCCATCAATAAGCAGGCTACCAATGGGTATTTGAATACGCGCTAACAAGCACAGCACCGCAAATACAATAAGCGGAATGCCAAAAAAATGAGTTAAAACATTGCGTTTAGAGCGATGGTACAAACCGTATGTACCAAGCTGTTGCTGTAGAGTTTTCATGTGTGTGCCTTTTATTGTGTTTTTTTACACTATATCAGGCTTTTAAAATATCACTCTGTCGGGTAACCGACATTTACTGATTACAAAGTAGCTCTAAAGCAGATTGGTTTAAAATGGTCACTTTGTTATAGCCGACCTCAATGAGTTGCTGCTTTGCTAATTTTTTTAGAATTTGATTGGCGGTTTGCCGTGTAAGGTAAGTCATATCAGCCAATTGTTGCTGAGACAAAGTAAACGTATGGCCATTACTATGCGCTAAATGCGCACACAATATAAGCAAGCGTTTTGCAACGCGCCGCTCGGCACTTAATAGTGCGTGATCTTCCATGCTAGTAAACATAACCCGCAATTTTTGTGCAAGGAGTAACCCAAAGTCTTGCCAATAATGCGGGTATTGTTTTAACAGTTGCTCAAGTGCGCGTTGCCCAATAAAACACAGTGTTACATCGGTTTGCGCATAAACATCGTGGGTGCGCATTCCGCGGTCAAATAAAGTGACTTCGCCAAACCACAGCGAGGCATCAACAAAGCTTAAAACAGCTTCTTTACCATTATTACTTACCCCACTAATACGCACCACACCACTTAATACAGCATAAATACCGTCGTGTTTATCACCTCGTAAAAAAAGAGATTGGTGCGCGCTAAGGCTTAAAGTTTTTGCGTGGCTTAGTAAAAACTGTTTTAAGTGTGCATCACGCTTAGAAAACCACTGCCCTTGTTCAATAATGTTACAATGTGCTTTACTTAATCCATTCATTGCATTGTGTTTATATGTGGTTGAAGCTCTATTGCCAACGACTTAGGCAAGTCTAAATTACTGGCAATAACAAAGTCGTTATACGCTTCATTACCAGAGAAAAACTCCGCAATAAGCGTTTTATTTTTATATACGTTCACTGAAACACCACTGCCCATACCACCAGCATTAATAATGTAGTAATAGTAATTGCCTTTGTTAAAAAACAAAATACTTTCGCCTACTTTCCCTATTTGACGATAGTAGCTACCAAATGGCTGCGCGGCAGTGGCCGTATACTCTAGGCCAATTTTTTGCTCAGTGCCATAACGATAAGTAATAGCTGAGTTATCATTGGCCACACACACAGACAAAATATTATCAGTGGGCTTTAGTGTATAAGTCACTTTTGCGGTTGGGTTGCGTATAACCTTTTGCATTTTTGCATTTATATATGCTGTTTCACCACGTTTACAGTGACTTGGTACAATTCCCTCTATTAGGCCTTCTACAACAAGGTGCTTTTGCTCAATAGCAGTAGCCGGTAAATTAGCGTTTTCGTTTTTAGCCACTAATGGCGTTTTACTGCTACTAAATAAACTCACTTCCTCATCGCAACCATTTAAAAAGAGTACGGGAATACAATAGCAAAAAGAGATCAATTTGAAACTCATACTAATTCCATCTAATACAACTTAACCTTAAAATAGCGGCAAAATTAAGCACTAGCAACCATTAAAAATGGTAAGTTTTATAAATCTTTTTTTTAACCATGTTATGCAAATATTGCTTTACTATTTAGTGACTTATTTAATGTTTATTTACACATTAATTGGTTTATTTACGAACAATTCATAAACCAATTATTACCCGTATGTCTATTTTCAATATAGGGACAATAA
>NZ_DCYU01000066.1:3420-39555 GCF_002331165.1 Pseudoalteromonas sp. UBA2102 | reverse complement strand
CAGCAGCTGCATATTGCTCGGCGCCTTGATACCGCCATTGAAAAGCAGCAGTTTGAGCTTTATTTTCAGCCTAAAATGCACCTTAAATCGCAAACCATAAACAGCTGCGAATGTTTAATTAGGTGGTTTGATGATGGGAAGTTTGTCTCTCCGGCGCAGTTTATTCCTATTGCCGAGCACAGCGGGTTTATATTGCCATTAGGCGAATGGATACTCGATAGTGCCTTTGCCCAAGCTAAAAAATGGCATCAGCAAAACTTAAATATCCGCTTGGCTATTAATATATCGGCAAGGCAATTTACACAGCAAGACTTTGTGCAAAGCATAAAACAGCGGTTGGCGCACTTTAACGTGCCCGCGCATTTAATTGAGCTAGAAATTACCGAAACCGCCATTATGGATGATGAAGAGTTTGGTATTTCAGTACTGCAGGCGCTGAGTGCACTGGGTATTAGCTTATCAATTGATGACTTTGGTACGGGCTATTCGTCGCTGGGTTACTTACAGCGTTTTCCGGTTAATAAATTAAAAATAGATCAGTCGTTTGTGCGCAATATGGCCACAGACACACGCGATCAGGCTTTAGTATTGAGTATTTGCCAATTAGCTAAAAACTTAGGGCTCGATATTATCGCCGAAGGTGTAGAAGAGCATGCCCAACTTGAAAAACTAAAAGAGTATAACTGCGACCTAATTCAAGGGTACTTGTTAAGCCGGCCAATACCAGCAAACGAATTTGAAGCATTTTTAGCTAAAGGCGTAAGTTTTTAAGGCATTTTGCTAATGTATGTTGGGTAATTATTAGTGATAGAATGGCCCTATAAAAGCTTCTATCGCTCATTTTACAAGCCACACATGTGAGCAAAGAGCACTACATTATTAAATAAGGTCGTTGTGTAATGCTGTTGATGATCGACAACTACGATTCGTTTACTTATAACCTAGTACAATACTTTCAGCGCTTAAACCAAGAGGTGCTGGTAAAGCGTAATGACGAAATATCTGTTGCGCAAATTAAGCAACTTAACCCCAAGCATATTGTTATTTCTCCGGGGCCTTGTACGCCAAACGAAGCGGGCGTGTCACTCAATGTCGTTGAGCAGCTAAAAGGCATTTACCCTATTTTGGGTATTTGCTTAGGGCATCAAACCATCGCGCAAGCGCTAGGGGGCAAGGTTATACGTGCTAAGCAAGTCATGCATGGTAAAACCTCACCTATTGTTCATAATAATAAGGGGGTATTTACCGGTTTAGAAAACCCGCTTACTGTGTGTCGTTATCACTCGCTGGTGGTAGAAAAACACAGTTTACCGAGTGAATTAGCCATTACCGCATGGAGCCAAACCGAGCAAGGTGAGTTTGACGAAATTATGGGGCTACTTCACACAGAGCTTGCTCTTGAAGGTGTGCAATTTCATCCCGAGGCTATTTTAACAACTCAAGGGCTCGAATTGCTTGCTAACTTTTTATCTCGCTTCTAACCTTACAGTAACCACCGAATGGTAATACTTATACTGAATGGACTTTATGACTGAACTTGCGTCGCAAAAGCGAATAGCCTCAATGCTTGACCAGCGTGCTCACGACTTGCTGCTTGGCCATAGTTTTGCACATCAACAAATTGGCTTTATTCATACGCTGGAAATTGATTATGGCGAACCAATGAAGCAACGCACTTTATTAGAAGTAGAAGTTGCCGCACAGCATAAACGTCAGCAAAGTAGCACCGCGCATCATAAGTACCGAGCACAAGCGAGCAAACAACTTCATAAAGTAATAGAAACAGCCATATTTAAGCAATTAGAAGATATGGATGCTGTTATTCAAAACACCATAGGCATAGAAGATAATGTTGCTACCATGCTAGATATACTGGCGGTTAAGTCGGCAAGTGTTGGGCGTTTAGAGCCATTGGTAAATGATTCTAGTTGGCTTGGCCGCGAATTAGTGTCATTGGTAAACCTGCCTTACTACCGAAAGCAGCGCAGCAAAAGTACCTCAGTTAAAGTAGACAGCCCCGCACTTGCACTGCGCTATATTGGCCTTGATAATTTACAATTGGTAATTCCTACTTTTGCTATGCGCCATTGGATGCCACACAGCACAGAGCCATTTCCATTATTAAAACGCCGCTTGCGCGATGCCGCCATGGCCAATGCAATTGCGGCGCAAAAAATTGCAGAGCTTAACGATGTAAACCCTGTACATGCGTTTACACTGGGCATGCTTATAGATGTAGGGCGCATAGCCTTAGTACGTTTGTACTTAAAAACCTTTGAACAGGTATGGCAACGTAAAGTGCAAATAGCGCGCGAAGCACAGCAAAAAGATTTACACACGGCATTGATGGAGCTAAAGCCAGATCCCTTATTTTTAACCACGTTGTTAAGTAATAAGTCGCTTGAGTTAAGTGCTAAAGTTATTCGAAAAATGGCTTTTAAGTTTTTGCCGTTTAATCATGTCATGGCGCAACTTGTTCATGGTATTGAGCAAAGTAGTGATGTTTTCCCTATGAGTGAAGTCATGCTTAAAGCGCGATGCTATTCGCAGTATTTAAACCTAAAACAGCACCAACTTATTGAACAAGATGAAATGCAGGCATGGTTTTCGTATCACCAATTCACTAAAAATGAGCTAAAAGCTCTCGAAACAAGCAATTTTACCAACCTTGCTATTCAAATTGACTAAAAAGCAGCTTACTCGCTGGTCCTTATATCGGTAATTTGCCGCTGGTGGTGGCAAATTTTCATTAACTATTGAATTTTTTGTTAATTTTTTTGCGACTATTCATTCATTAACATCTCCCCAAGCACACCTCGCTTTAAGCACTTAATGTAAGGCGCGACTCACTGCGCAGGCGCATAAGTATTAAAAAATGGCATTTATTTTCTATGCAGATAGTTATTCACTATCTATGAAATAATATCCCAAGGCCTTTATTTTAAAGGCCTGCATGAAAGTTTTTAACGAGACAGCACCACAAATATCTGAAATAATGAGCGCCTGAAAATTGAACCACAAGGCAGTTTTACGCTCAACCTTTTGCTATTTAGTGCGTAAATATCTTGGTTACATTTATAACCAAACACCTATTTTGATGTTTTGTGTTGCTCACAATTAAGAGGAAAAAAAATGACAGTCAATCGCGAATTATTTGATCACGTAATGGTTCCTAACTACGCGCCTTCAAGCGTTATTCCTGTTCGAGGCGAAGGCTCTCGCGTATGGGATCAACAAGGTAAAGAATTTATCGACTTTGCCGGTGGTATTGCTGTTAACTGTCTTGGCCATTGCCATCCTGCATTAGTAGGTGCATTAAAAGAGCAAGGCGAAAAAATTTGGCACCTATCAAACGTAATGACTAACGAGCCTGCGCTGCGTTTAGCTAAAAAAATGGTCGATGCGACCTTTGCTGAAAAAGTTTACTTTGCAAACTCAGGCGCAGAAGCAAACGAAGCAGCACTTAAATTAGCTCGTCGTTTTGCACTTGATAAATTTGGTGCTGAAAAATCACAAATTATCTCATTTAACAAAGGTTTTCACGGTCGTACGTTCTTTACCGTAACCGTAGGCGGGCAAGCTGCATACTCAGATGGTTTTGGTCCTAAGCCAGGCGACATCGTACATTGTGATTACAATGACCTAGCTGCATTCGAAGCGCTAATTAGCGACAAAACATGTGCCGTAATGATGGAGCCACTGCAAGGTGAGGGCGGTATTATTTCGCCAACTGACGAATTTGCACAAGGCGTTCGTGAGCTATGTACTAAACACAATGCACTGCTTATTTTTGATGAAGTACAAACAGGTGTTGGCCGTACTGGTGAGCTATACGCATACCAAGGTTTAAACGTAGTGCCTGATATTTTAACGTCAGCTAAAGCACTTGGCGGCGGTTTCCCTATTGGCGCTATGCTAACTACTACTGAGATTGCACAGCACTTAAAAGTAGGGACTCATGGCTCTACTTACGGTGGTAACCCACTGGCGTGTGCAGTAGCTGAAGCTGCATTTGATACTGTAAATACCCCTGAAGTACTGGCGGGCGTAAAAGAAAAAGCAGCATTATTTAACGAGCTTCTTAACGCGGTAAACGAAAAATACAACGTGTTTAGCGAAATTCGTGGCCAAGGTTTATTAATTGGTGCAGCCGTTAACGAGCAATACAAAGGCCGTGCTAAAGAGTTTTTAGTAGCAGCTACCGAGCAAGGGCTTATGTCGCTTGTAGCGGGTGCTGATGTAGTACGCTTTACGCCATCGTTAGTAATCACCGAAGCGGATATTCGCGAAGGTATGGCGCGTTTTGAAAAAGCAGTAGCAAGCGTAGTAAACGCTTAAGCGCGTTAAACCACCTTATTAAGGGCAAGCCTGCTTGCCCTGCATATTCTATTTACCGTTATTGATAAGGGAGCAAGCGGACTCATGATGATCCTTCGCCCAATCCAGCAAAATGATTACGCAGCATTATTAAAAATTGCCCACGAATCGGGCCATGGTTTTACATCTTTGCCGTTAAACGAAGAGTTACTGCAAAAGAAAATTGACCATTCTGTAAGTTCATTTGCTAAACAAACGTCACAACCTGGTGACGAAGGCTACCTGTTTGTTCTTGAAGATACCGAAACCGGTGAAGTAGTCGGTACTTCAGCTATTGAAGCTGCAGTAGGGCTTGATGATGCGTTTTATCATTACCACTTAAGTAAAGTAATTCACTCATCACGCACGTTAGATGTATACAAAGCGGTTGATATTTTAACCCTATGTAACGACTACACCGGCGCGACAGAACTATGTACTTTATTTTTGAAAGATGGCTATCGTAAAAACTGTAACGGTAAACTTCTTTCAAAAGCGCGCTTTATGTTTATAAAACAACATGAACAGCGTTTTGCACAAACAGTAATAGCAGAAATGCGCGGCGTGTCTGACGAGAACGGCAGCAGCCCGTTTTGGCAGTGGCTAGAAGAGCACTTTTTCTCAATGGACTTTCCTACCGCCGATTACCTAACAGGTATAGGCCAAAAAGTGTTTATTGCTGAACTAATGCCAAAGTACCCAATTTACGTAAACTTGCTGAGCAAAGACGCTCAAGCAGTGATTGGTAAAGTACACGACAACACACGCCCAGCTATTGAGCTATTAAAAAATGAAGGATTTACCTTCAACGGTTACGTCGATATTTTTGATGCGGGCCCAACAGTAGAAGCAAAAGTAGATAACATTGCCACTATTCGTAATGCAAAAGACTTTAAAGTAGAAATAGGCGAAGCATCGGGCGATACCATGGTACTGCTTGCTAACGGCAAGTTAGAAGATTACCGTGCAACGGTTGCAGCGCTTAGCTTTGATGAGCGTGCAAGCAGCCTTATTTTATCGCAACAAATAGCCGATGCCCTACAGCTACAATCGGGCGACACCGTAAGCGCAACCCCAGTTTAATTAAGGAGAAAGTATAATGACTCATCCTGCACAATTTATTAATGGTCAGTGGTCACAAGGCCAAGG
Source organism: Pseudoalteromonas sp. UBA2102 (assembly GCF_002331165.1). Lineage (NCBI taxonomy): Bacteria > Pseudomonadati > Pseudomonadota > Gammaproteobacteria > Alteromonadales > Pseudoalteromonadaceae > Pseudoalteromonas > Pseudoalteromonas sp. UBA2102. The sequence continues at coordinate 34,050 of NZ_DCYU01000066.1, read as the reverse complement.
CAACGCATTTAATTCAGTAAACCCTGCAAATAACGACGTTATTTGGCAGGCATCTTCAGCGACTGCAGAGCAAGTAGATAGCGCGGTAAATTCGGCGCGCGAAGCATTTTACAGCTGGGCAGATAAAAGCTTTAACGAGCGCCTAGAGATAGTTAAAACCTTTGCTGCAACACTTAAAGAGCACAGCGAAGAGCTTGCTGTAGCGATTGCCCAAGAAACCGGTAAGCCACTGTGGGAAACGCGTACAGAAGCGGGCGCAATGGTAGGTAAAATTGCCATTTCTGAAAAAGCATTTTTAGAGCGCACTGGCGACGTGGAAAACGCTATGCCAGTAGGGCGTGCAATGATCCGTCATAAACCACATGGTGTAGTTGCCGTATTTGGCCCATATAACTTCCCTGGGCACTTACCTAATGGACACATTGTGCCAGCGCTTTTAGCTGGTAACACAGTAGTATTTAAGCCATCAGAGCTTACGCCAATGGTGGCAGAGCTTACGCTTAAACTATGGGAAAAAGCCGGTTTACCTGCCGGTGTAATTAACCTTGTTCAAGGTGAAGTAGAAACAGGTAAAGCCCTTGCTGCGCATAAAGGCATAGATGGTTTATTCTTTACAGGTTCTTCGCGTACTGGTCATATTTTACATGAGCAGTTTGCAGGCCAGCCAGGTAAAATTTTAGCGCTTGAAATGGGTGGCAATAACCCACTGATTATTAAAGATGTGGCAGATACTAAAGCTGCGGTACACGATATTATTCAATCGGCGTTTATTTCAAGCGGCCAACGTTGTACGTGTGCACGTAAAGTATTTTTACCTAAAGGCCAGCAAGGCGATGACATTTTAGCGCGCCTTATCACTGCAACTAAAGCCATTAAAGTAGGCAACTACGATGATGAAGATCAGCCATTTATGGGCTCTATGATCTCATCTGCGGCTGCAGCAGGCATGGTAAAAGCACAAAACGAGCTGGTTGAGCTTGGCGGTGAAGTACTAGTAGAGCTTGAGCACACAGCCAATACTGGTTTTGTAACACCGGGTATTATTGAGTGTTCAGCAATTAGCGACTTCCCAGATGAAGAGCACTTTGGCCCATTATTAAAAGTGTTCCGCTTTGATGACTTTGACCACGCAATTGATAAAGCAAACGATACCAGCTTTGGTTTATCAGCAGGTTTATTAAGCGACAGCGAAGCCGACTACAATCACTTTTTACGTCGTATTCGTGCCGGTATTGTTAACTGGAACCGCCCAATTACAGGTGCATCAAGTGCAGCCCCATTTGGTGGAATTGGCGCCTCAGGAAATCACAGAGCAAGCGCATATTACGCAGCCGACTACTGTGCATACCCTGTTGCTTCGGTAGAACTTGAAAAAGTAACGATGCCAGCAACACTAAGCCCAGGCTTAAAAATAGATTAATTACTGTTCTATTTGTAGTTATAAAGAATGAGAAAAGCAGCTTAGGCTGCTTTTTTTGTATTGGTATCGCGCAAAGCTAGTAATTAGTGGCGCTTTCTGCTTAAATCTATGCAATTAGTTATTCAAAGGTGAAAATCACAATGGTTTTAGACAGGCAAGGGTACGATGACTTGATCATGTATCTAACTCAAAATTTAGCGTTATTTGAGAAGCCAGGCGAAATCAAACCCGGTGCCCCTACCGTTATGGAACTCATAGAAGACGTAATAGCGCATAACGTTATGCTAATTTGTGAACAACATACCAATCTTAATACCGAACAACGCAGCCAAATAGTGCGCGAGGTAGACGGTATTGTTTACGACTTACAAGAAGTGCTAAGCAGCATAACCTCACAACCCGTTACGGTTGAACAACACGCATTTATAGATGAGTTTGCTGGGCTTATTAAAAACTTATTTGATAACGCGGTAACACAAACCTCTTAACGTTACCCGTTAACACAGCGCAGTATGACCTAATGACTGCGCTTCTATTACTTCTCGCCTTATTAATAACACCACTAAATTTAATCTCAGCGCTCACGTATCGTTGCAGATTGTTATACAATCAACAAAATTTTTTTAGAGATAAACACATGCAAGCAAATGTAAAATGGGTTGAAGGCGACACCTTTATTGGCCGTTCTAATTCTAATCACAATGTAGTTTTTGATGCCGGCAGCGACAGCGCTGCACCAAGTCCAATGGAAATGGTACTTATGTCGGTAGGTTGTTGCTCGTCGGTAGATGTTGTAAGTATTTTAAAAAAAGCCAAACAAGATTTTTCTGATGTGCAAGTACAACTAAGCTCAGAGCGCGCCGAAACAGCGCCTCGTGTATTTACTAAAATTAATTTACACTTTGTTGTTACAGGCAATAATGTCTCGGAAAAACACCTTGCGCGTGCGGTTTCGCTCTCTGCTGAAAAGTATTGTTCTGTTGCTTTAATGCTTGATAAAACAGTAGAAATTACCCACAGCCACGAAGTTGTGCAAGAACAGGTAAAATAACGCTTTTTCCGTGAGGAAAATTCGTATAAAATCCGCGAACTTTTCATTCTGCAGGTGCAGATTTCACTAATTTATAGGTTGGTTTATCATGAACAAACCCTTCGATAAACTTAAACTTCATGGCTTTAATAATTTAACCAAAAGTTTAAGCTTTAGTATTTACGACATTTGCTACGCAAAGACCGAGCAACAACGTAAAGAATATATTGAATATATCGACGAGCAGTACAGTGCAGATAGACTAACCGACATACTAGGTGATGTTGTTGATATTATTGGTGCTAACATTTTAAATGTGGCGCGCCAAGATTATGAACCACAAGGCGCAAGTGTGACTATTTTGGTTTCGGAAGAGCCGGTAGAAGAGCAGCAAAATTACGATGCTGACGAAGCGCCAGGCCCATTACCAGATTCAGTTGTTGCGCACCTAGATAAAAGCCACATTTGTGTACATACCTACCCAGAAGCGCACCCTGATGATGGTATTTGTACATTCCGTGCTGATATTGAAGTATCTACCTGTGGCATTATTTCGCCACTTAAAGCGTTAAACTTCTTAATTCATAGCCTTGAGTCAGACGTAGTAACCATTGACTACCGCGTACGTGGTTTTACCCGCGACGTAAACGGTGTTAAACACTACATTGACCATGCAATTAACTCGATTCAAAACTTCATGACAGAAGATACCAAAGAAGCGTACCAAATGATGGACGTGAACGTGTATCAAGAAAACCTGTTCCACACCAAAATGATGTTAAAAGAAACCGACTTAAACACTTACCTGTTCGGCCTATCTACTGATGAGCTGTCGGATGAGGAAGAAGAAGAAATTCGCTCTAAACTAACCCGCGAAATGCAGGAAATATTCTACGGTCGTAACCTACCAGACGCAGAATAAATTAGTTTAAAAGCAATTTAGTTGTATTAAAAATGGCGCTCAGTGAGCGCCATTTTTTGTGGGGGTATTTATAGCAATTCGCTTAATTAAGCATGCTGTAAATAAGCGCGCATACGGCCAGAGAGCCCACAGCAAGTACAAACAAGGTACTTAAACGGTTGCGGTATTTACTCAGCGCAGGCACTTTGTATACGGCAATCATTGGCATAATAAATAAAATCATCGCAATGATAGGGCCAGAGAGCTGATCCATCATGTCTAAAATGCTTGGGTTTTTAACCGCGCAAAACCAAATAGCAAAAAACATAATGAGTACGCCAATTTTGTCGGCTACTTTTGCACTTAAGCTGGTTTGCTTAGTCACCAAACCGGTAAAGCTTTCGCGTGCACCTAAAAAGTGCCCTAAAAACGATGACGTAATCGCAATAAAGGCAACCAGCGGCCCAAGAGTCGCTATATACGAGTTACTGGTGATATTAGCAAGGTAAGATAAAATCGATACGTTAGCCGCTTTAGCAGCAGCCATTTGCTCGCTAGTAAGCGAAAGTACGCACGAAAACACAAACAGCAGTACAAATACAATAAGCAGTAAGCTAGTGCGCTTTAAAATAGCCTCAGCCTTATTAGTGGCCTGATTGCCATAATGCCCACGCTGCACGTTCACAAAGCTTGAAATAGCCGCCGCATGGCTAAACGAAAACACAATAATAGGAATAGATAACCACAGCGTTTTTGTAAAGCTGCCCGCCTCAGGTAGGCTCATATCAGGCATTTGCCAGCTAGGGATTAAATAGAGCGATAAGCAAAATAAAATACCTACAAGCGGATACACCAAAATAGCGAACGCGCGCAGCATTAAGCGCTCACCGCCCATCATTAGGCTAATCATACCGGCAACCAATACACCCGAAAGCAACACGCGAGAAGGTGACTCAAGGCCGATTTGGTTAACCATAAAGCTGTCAACGGTATTGGTTAAGCCTACGCCGTAAATAAGCAAAATGGGGAATATAGATAAAAAGTATAATAAAGAGATTAATCTACCCGCCGTTACACCAAAGTGCTCTTCAACAACATCAGTAAAATCTGAATCTTTGTTTTTAGACGACAACACAAAGCGGGCTAAGCCGCGGTGTGCTAAAAAGGTCATTGGAAAGGCTAAACACGCCATAATAATAAGCGGCCAAAAACCACCTATACCAATGTTAATAGGTAAAAATAAAATGCCCGCGCCAACGGCGGTACCAAAAAGGCTTAACGTCCACTGCGTATCGTGCAGATTCCATTTAGAAGTAGGTGTGTGTTCACCTGTTGTTGATGCATTTGAAAGCGTTGCATCTTGTGATGGTGTCATGTGTGTGCTCATCCATTATTTAAATAATAATCGCGCGCAAGAATATAGTTTTTAGCTAAAACTTTCATGTTTTGAGGGGGTTTGTAGACTAATTAATTAGACGCCGTTGCACCAAAAGTGTCATGAATACGAAACAGCGCTGTAAAAATAAACAAATACCTCAACCAGCACAGTTGTAGGTTGGGTAGAGCGAAGCGAAACCCAACACGCCATAGCGTCATTCGAGCGGTAAAGCCAAGAGGCGACTTTATTTCTTAAACTTGCTTATCCAATAATATTCAATTGATATACACTGGCAAGGTAACGTATTGATAAGGATATTAAGTTGTCACAAGTTAAAACTCTCCCTATTACAGCCACACGCTGGCTTTCCCTTTTATTGTGCGCAATTACCGCTGCAACAATTACCGTATTTTTAAGTAAGGTCGGTTTTGTTCAAAAGGCATATTCAAGCTTGGGCGCTATTTTAAATGCGAATCCGGTTTTGCATTACAGCAGCGCACTTTTAGCGGGAATTGGCATAAAGCTGCTGCTTGATAAGTTTTATATATCGCACCCCAAACGCAGTATTGGGTTTAACTGGCGATATCCGCCGGTGACAATTGCTGTATTAGTGTCATTACTTCTGACTGCTTTGTACGTAATAAATACAGTATCAAAACTTGATGAAGCTACGTTATACGCACGAAGTTTTATGAGCTTAAAATACCTAGCACTTACGTTTATTGCCATGCTAATAACCGTGATTTATCAAATAAAGCTTTATACCAAAAAGCCAATATTTACTGCTGTATTGGTTGCTCTTAGTGCAACCTTTATCATTTTTGCAGTCAACCTAGCTGATACAACACCTGCCTTTAATGTCTTTATGTACCTAGCTGCTAGTTATTTTATATTGGCGGCTTACTTGTTATTTGATGAGTATAGGCAAAGTAAACAGCCAAGCATCATTACTGAAAAAGAAGATGTAACCATTCAAGTAAATCCAGAGCTGAATAGTTTAAAAGATTTTCAAAAATGGTTTGCTGATGATCGGCCTATTGTTCATAAAAGTGATTTAGAGCCAGACCTACAAGTTTATGCAGATCGAATTTATAACCGTTTACTTAAAGGTGGTGATGAATATCAACAGCAACCTTTAGCGCAACATATTGCTTTATGTGGCTCATTTGGCTGTGGTAAAAGTAGCATTGTTAATGCCATAGCTAATGATTTAAAAACGCTTCCTGAAAAAGACGTAGTTTGGATACATAGCGATATATCAACATGGGGCGCAGAAAGTGGTAGCGTTGCTCATGTGTTACTTGGTCATATTATTGATGATATAAGCCAGTACATTGATATGTGCGCTTTCCGTGCCTTACCCAAGCATTATACTGAAGCACTTAAGTCTGGTGGTAGTGTATTTCAGTTTGCGTCTACGCTGCTCACTGGTCCTGTTGATTCAGATACACGTTTTCAAATGCTCAATGATGTACTCGAAACTACATGCAACAAAGTACTTATAACTCTTCAAGATGTTGATCGTGGTACTGGAAACGAAAATGAAAAACGTTTAAATGATATCGCCGCCCTATTAGATAGACTAAAAGGCAAAGGCTTAAATAATATTAACTTTATAATAGCTATGGGAAATAGTAAAAAAGAGGAAGTTGAAGTACTAAGTAAGATTGCCGATCATATTGAAAACATAGCTGTACTCGATCATACAAAGCTTATATGTAAATGGGCTGAACTCAATACCAAAAAAGTATTTGATAATCAGATGAAACTCTTGGTTAATCCAAGTCATGTTTGTTTCGAAAGCTTTTTAAAAAGTGAACCATTGAGTTTTAACTCTATTACTTATAAGCCAGCCCAAATATCAAGTAACTTGATAGGCTCTATAAGGATACTTAAAAGAGTTATGAGGCGAGTAGATAGCTGTTGGACTAAAGATAGACTTCTAGGTGAAGTGAGCTTTGATAGTTTACTACTGCTAATGGTTTTGAGAGAGTTTAGTCCTTACACTTTCAATACTCTAATTTCTGAATATAAAAAATTAGATAGCATATCGCTTTTGGATAAGGTTTTTGAACCTCCTTTACCACCAGAAGCGCTCTTCAAAAGAATCATTAAAAAAGTGGAGCTAATTCCCGAGCAGTTTTCACTAGAGCTATTACTTAAATTTTTACTAGGTATAGACAACTCTAATAGTACTGCTAGTTACAGAGAGCAGGGGCTGAACTATAAAATTAAAGGCATAAATTATTTAGAGCGCGTCCTATTAGAAAATGTTCCTGAAACAGAGCTTAGAGATCAAGTTGTTTTTAAAAACTATTTTGAACCCTCGCCAAGCTCAATGGATAGCTTAATCCATAAAATTTTAGCTCATGAAAATTGGGCAATATCATTTGGCAGGTTTGGTAAATGTTTTTGTCTAGGCAGTAGTCAAGAGGAGGTAAGTAGGAGAAAAAACTTTGCTTTAGGTATATTAAGCGCCCAAGGTGAAAAAAATACAGAATTATTACTTAAGAGTGAAGCTTTTGAAAATCTATTAGTGAAAGTTGCTGAAGATGGGGGACTTGAGGATATATTGACCAAGCTAGTTCTTTTGAACTCTAGTGAGCATCTCTTAGATACTATTATAATAAAGTACCATGAGCTATTAAAGCGCCAGCTTAGCATGCTTGGCTATTCTCCAAGTTCTTCAGAGGTTATAAAAACAGCTGAAATTTTTGATTTTTTGGAACAATACAAGTCACATACAGAAAAAATCAATATCATAGAATTTTTAGAAATACATTTTCAACATTTATGTATTGAATCTATAAGGATATTAATTGAATACATAACGATCCAAAAGCTTATATGTTTGGAGCAGAATTATTTAAATGAATATTCAAAATCATACATTGAGATTATTTGTAAAGTACGGAGCCATAAAGCGTATAAGTTACTAGCTGAGTTTACACTGGACAGTAGTGCTAAATCGGATTCAGTAAAAGAACATATTAAAACATTAAGCTTGGAAGAAAAGGACGGCATAAAAGCGGGAATAAAAAATCTACCTGAGTTTGAATTGGGTAGAGTGCATAAGAACCAGACCTTAATTAGTATGGGTCTTAATTATTGAATACTGTGATTTGGATTAACTATCACTTATCTTGCTGACAACTGATAGCTAACCACTCAAAACTGCTCTTATCCCTCTAAAGCCGAAACAATAAAATACGGATTCAAATACTCATCTTTGGTGTTATAAATAAGCGGGCTGCCATCGAGCTTGGTTACTTTAGCGCCGGCTATTTCAGCAATAGCATGGCCAGCTCCCGTATCCCACTCACAGGTTGGGCCTAAGCGCGGGTAAATATCAGCACTGCCCTCAGCCACTAAACATAATTTTAGTGAACTGCCTTTTGAGACCATTTCAACGTCGTCAAAGCGTTTTACAAACTCGGCTAAATCGGGTGATGGGTGCGAGCGACTGCCAACAACGCGGATTAACCCTTTATTAGGTTTGGTGGTTACTTTAAGCTCAATACGCTCATCGCCTTTGTCTTTAAACGCGCCAATATCGTTACTGGCTAAGTAGGATACGCCAAGCGCGGGCGCGTCAACGACAGCAAGCACGGGTTTGCCGTTTTCGATTAGGGCTATATTTACGGTAAATTCGCCGTTCTTTTTAATAAACTCTTTAGTGCCGTCGATTGGGTCTACTAACCAGTAGCTTTTCCATGTTTGACGAATGTCCCAGCTTATATCAGCGCTTTCTTCGCTAAGTATAGGTGTGTCGGGCGTGAGCTGTTTTAGCCCTGTCACAATGACTTTATGAGCTGCTAAGTCGGCGTCGGTTACTGGGCTTTCATCGGCTTTGTATTCAACGTTAAAGTCCTTTTCGTAAATCCCCATTATGGCTTGGCCTGCTTTGCGGGCAAGGATGAGGGTTTCTTCTAGTAGCTCGGTTTGGTTCATTGGGGTTAACCTATAATATGCTTTTGTTTTAGATACGTTATCAGTTGTGTAACCGATTGGTCTAGGGTGTTTTTACTGGTATCTAAAATTATTTCTGGGTTGTTGGGTACTTCGTAGCTTGAGTCGATACCGGTAAAGTGTTTAATCTCACCTGCGCGGGCTTTTTTGTATAAGCCTTTAGGGTCGCGGCTTTCGCATACATCAAGCGGGGTATCTATAAATACTTCAATAAACTCGCCGTCATCTACTAGGTTGCGCACCATGTCGCGCTCTGCTCTAAATGGCGAGATAAACGCGGTAAGCACTAATAGGCCGGCATCGGTCATTAGTTTTGCGGTTTCGCCAACGCGGCGTATGTTTTCGATGCGGTCTTCGTCGCTAAAGCCAAGGTCTTTACATAAGCCGTGACGCACGTTGTCGCCATCAAGCAGGTAAGTGTGCGCACCTTGCTGATTAAGCGCAGCTTCTAGTGCGTTGGCTACGGTGCTTTTGCCAGAGCCAGAAAAACCGGTAAACCATAAAATGGCCGGTTTATGCTTTTTTTGCTCACTACGCTGTGCTTTTGTGGTTGCGTAGTTATGCCAAACAATATTTTCATCCATAGTGGTGTGTCTCTTGTACTGTAAGCGCCCGTATTAAAAAGGAAATACGAGCGGGATCAAGGTTAATACCGTGATTGAATAAATAATAGAAAGGGGCAAGCCCATTGTTATGTAATCTTTTAAGCGGTAGTTACCCGCGCTGTAAACCATAAGGTTTGTTTGATACCCAAACGGCGATATGAAACTGGCAGATGCACCAAACGCTACCGCCATAATAAAGGGTAGAGGGTCTACATTAAAACCCACTGCTAGCGAGTAAGCCACAGGAAATGAAAGCGCTGCTGCGGCATTATTAGTAATAAGCTCGGTGAATAATACGGTCATTAAAAATATGGCGATAAACGCGCCATAAGGGCCAAAATCACCTAGTACCATAAATAGGGCATCTGATATTTGCCCGGCAAGCCCGGTTTCTATCATTAATTTAGCAAGGCCTATGGCACTGCCTACAACGGCGAGTAGCTCAATGGGAAAGCGACGTTTTACTTCGCTCAGTTTAACTGTACCGCTAAGCAATAAGCCAATGAGTAACACCAGCAGGCCTTTTACTAAAGGAACTATACCTACAATGCTTAACCCTAACACGGCGGCAAAGCCTGCCAATACAATATTAGATTGTTTAGGTTTTAGATGTGTTTGTAAATCAAACCCCGATATATACACAAATTCGCGGTTTAAATTAGGTAAAGAGTAAAAGTTTTTACCTGGGGCGAGTATTAAGGAGTCGCCGGCTTGCAATTGCACTTGCCCAAGGCCGCCTTGTAAGCGATCGTGCCCTCGGCGAATGGCAATAACAGCGGCATGAAACTGCTCTCTAAAACGCGCCTCTTTTACGGTTTTGCCAATAAACTTTGATGATTGGCTCACAACCACTTCAACTAAGTGTTCTATGTCTTTTTCGTGGTTGTCGTGCACCACTTTTAATCCGTCAAAGCGTCTTAATAAGGGTACCGATTTAATATCGCCAACAAACAGCAGTACATCGTTTTGTCTAATAATTTGCTGAGGTGTTACTGCGTATATACGCTCATCGCCACGAATAATTTCGGCGAGGAATAAATCTTTTAAATCGCGTAGGCCGTTTTCTTCTACGGTGCGGCCAATAAGTTTAGAGCCTGCCTGCACTTTTCCCTCTAAGTAAAAGGGAATAACCTCTTGTGTGTTTTTGCCGTTGTCGGGCAGGTATTTGAGCATCACTAAAATAGTAATGAGGCCCACACTTAATGCGCCAATGCCCACTAAGGTAAAATCAAAAAAGCCCAGTGGCGCCATACCTGCATCTACGGCAAAGCCGTTCACTATTAAATTGGTTGATGTACCAATAAGTGTAATGGTGCCGCCTAATATAGCGGTGTACGACAGCGGTAATAGTAGCTTTGAGGGTGAATGATTTGGGTTGTCTTTTATGGCGGTAATAAGCGATGCCACAACCGCGGTGTTGTTAGTAAATGACGATAAAAACGCGGTTGATAAACCAAGCTTTGTTACCGACTTTACTAAGCTTCCTTTAGATAAGGATTGGGAAAGCTGTTGTATGAGTGTGGTTTTTTCAATAGCGATTGAAACCAGCACTAATAATACGAGGGTAATGAGCGACGGGTTTGCGTAGTTTACTAACATGCTTTCAAGGTCAATCAGGCCTGTTAAATAACCCGTACCAATAGCACTTACAAATAACCATGCTGGATTAATGCGGGTGCCAAAAAGGCACCCAACTAAGGTAAGCATAATGCCTGTTAAAACGAGCTGCTCTACCATGCTTTTATATTCCTAACAGACATTTTTATACTTACAGTTTTGAAATATCAAGCGCTTGCCAATGTGGGAAGTGCTTGCGTACTAAGCTATTAAACTCAATTTCAAAGTCGCTGAAATCGCTGTTTTGTTTTTCGCTTTTTAGTACTTGCTCAATCATACCTGCGGCAACCGTTAAGTTAGATAAACGGTCGATAAGGATAAATGAGCCAGTTTCGTGGTTGTTGTGATACTCATCAGCTAATATTGTTTCGCTTAGTTCAAGCGTGACAATGGCAATTTCGTTTAGCTGAAGTGAATCGGCTGTGCCGTGCTCTAAAGTGTTTACATCAATAGTGTGGTCAATCTTTTTAACCACGGCTGATGTATTTTTGCTACCTAGTTTAATGTTGTAGCTTTTGCCTAGTACCAGCGGTTCTTCGTGCATCCACACAAGTTTAGCTTGTATAAGGTTAGTAACCGTTGCACTTGAGCTTTGCGGCACAATGACATCGCCGCGGCTAATATCAATTTCGCTATTTAGGGTAACGGTAATTGCTTGGCCGGCCTCTGCGTGATCTAGGTTGCCATTAAAGGTCACAATTTCTTTAATGCTTGATGTTTTACCCGACGGTAATACTTTTATTGCATCGCCAACTTGTAATTTACCTGATGCCAATGTGCCCTGAAAACCACGGAAGTTTAAGTTAGGGCGCACTACATATTGCACAGGTAAGCGTGCTTCAAAGCCGGTATCGGTTTCTGCCGCTGGTGAGTCTTCTAAAAGCTCAAGCAATGGCTTGTCGGTGTAATAAGGCGTATGAGCAGAGCGTGTTACTACGTTGTCGCCTTTAAGCGCCGACATAGGCACAAACTTAATGTTTGATACGTTAAGTTGCTCAGCAAATTTAAGGTAATCGGCTTTGATTTTTTCATAAACGGTTTCGTCAAAATCAACGATATCCATTTTATTAATCGCGACCACAAACTGTTTAATACCTAGTGAGTCACAAATAAAGCTATGACGCTTAGTTTGTACTTGCACACCGTAGCGGGCATCAACCAAAATAATGGCTACATCGCTTGTTGATGCGCCTGTTACCATGTTGCGTGTGTATTGCTCGTGCCCTGGGGTGTCGGCAATAATAAATTTACGCTTAGCCGTTGAAAAATAACGGTACGCTACATCAATAGTAATGCCTTGCTCGCGCTCAGCTTGTAGGCCATCTACTAGTAGCGCTAAGTCTAGCTCTTCGCCTGCGTTACCTACTTTTTCGTTATCTTTATGAAGAGCAGCTAGCTGATCTTCATAAATTTGGTGGCTGTCGTGCAGTAGGCGGCCAATCAGTGTTGATTTACCGTCATCTACGCTGCCACAGGTAAGCATACGCAATAAGCTTTTATCTTGTTGGCGTGCTAGGTAGGCGTCTATGCCAATCTCTTTTACTTCGTTAATGGTGTCGTTAGTATTGGTAGACATTAGAAATACCCCTCACGTTTTTTCTTCTCCATTGAGCCTGCTGAGTCGTGATCTATTACACGGCCTTCACGTTCAGATGACGTAGATAGCAGCATTTCTTCAATAATTTCTGTTAGGTTACTGGCTGTAGATTCAACTGCACCGGTAAGTGGGTAACAGCCTAAAGTACGAAAACGTACCGACTTCATTTGTGGTACTTCGCCCTCAGCAAGTGGCATGCGCTCATCGTCAACCATAATTAAGGTGCCGTCGCGCTCTACTACTGGGCGCTCTTTCGCTAAATAAAGCGGAACCATTTCAATGTTTTCTTGGTAAATGTATTGCCAAATATCAAGCTCAGTCCAGTTAGACAGAGGGAATACACGGATGCTCTCACCTGGGTTAACTTGGCTGTTGTAAGTATTCCAAAGCTCTGGACGTTGGTTTTTAGGGTCCCAACGGTGGTGTTTATCGCGGAACGAGTAAACACGCTCTTTAGCGCGAGACTTTTCTTCATCGCGGCGTGCGCCACCAAATGCAGCATCAAAGCCGTATTTATCTAGCGCTTGCTTTAAGCCTTGGGTTTTCATTATGTCGGTATGTTTACCCGAGCCATGCTCAAACGGGCTAATACCCATTGCCATGCCTTCTGGGTTTTTGTGTACCAGCAGGTCAAAACCGTATTCTTTTGCAAGGCGATCGCGAAACTCAATCATTTCACGAAACTTCCAGTTGGTGTCTACGTGTAATAACGGAAACGGAATTTTTGCAGGGTAAAATGCTTTACGCGCTAAGTGCAAAAGTACCGATGAATCTTTACCAATAGAGTAAAGCATTACTGGGTTCTCAAACTCAGCGGCGACTTCGCGCATGATTTTGATACTTTCAGCTTCAAGTTGCTGAAGGTGAGTTAAAGCCATTGTTAGTCGTCCTACTAAAATGATTAAAAGTGATTAAGTAAAATATAATTATGTATTTGATACGCCGGTTAGCGGCTGAGCAAAGCTACTGGTTTGCTCGTTTTGGCCAAACCACGCAAGCTGCGAGTGCAGGGCGGCTACTTCGCCAATAATAAGTAATGCTGGCGATACCACACTGTTGCGCTCTATTAAATCTGCAAGCTCACCTAATTGCCCCGTAACAACACGCTGGTTTTTACGCGTGCCGTTTTCGATTATGGCAACTGGCGTATTAGCGCTGCGGCCATGTTTTAAAAGCTGAGCCTGTATATGTGGCGATTTAATAACGCCCATATAAATAGCTAAAGTTTGATGCGCTTTAGCAAGCGATTGCCAATCGAGCTCTTGGCCATCTTTTTTACAATGCCCTGTTACAAACTGGATGGCTTGTGCGTGGTCGCGGTGAGTAAGCGGAATACCCGCATACGCGCTACAACCAGCGGCGGCAGTTATACCCGGTACTATTTGATAATTAACGTTATTGGCAGCCAGTACTTGTACTTCTTCGCCACCACGGCCGTAAATAAAGGGGTCGCCGCCTTTAATGCGGCATACTTTTTTGCCTTGCTTGGCAAAATCAACCAGCATTTGGTTGGTATCTTCTTGCGCTACACTGTGATCGCCCATACGCTTGCCTACACAGACTAAATCGGCATCACGGCGTACTAATTCCATAATTTCATCAGACACTAAATAGTCGTATACAACGACATCGGCTTGCTGCATTAACTGCAATGCTTTAAGTGTTAAAAGCTCAGGGTCGCCTGGGCCTGCACCCACTACATACACTTCGCCTTCTGGCTCGGCTTTAGCATCAAGCATTTGCTCTAGTTGTGCTTGTGCTGCATCGGTATTACCCGTTTGCACTTTGCTTACGACTGATGAATCAAACACGCCTTCCCAAAATTGGCGACGATCGGCAAAGTGCTTAAAGCGCTGTTTTACTTTGTCTCTAAAACTGCCAACTAAAGTAGCCAGTGGGCCAATGTGTTGTGGGATTAACGTTTCGAGCTTTTCACGTAGTCGCCGAGCAAGTACTGGCGCGGTGCCTGCACTTGAAATAGCTATGGTTATTGGGTCACGGTCTACAATTGATGGGAATATAAACGTACATTTAGGTTGGTCATCAACCACATTTACAAATACATTGCGTGCGTTAGCTAGCTCAAATACATTGTTGTTTACTTCGTCTAAGTCTGTGGCTGCTATAACCAGCATTTTGCCATCAAGGTGCGACTCATCAAAATAGGCATCAATAAGCGTTACTTCATTGTTTTGTGCATGTTCTTTTAGTTCATCACAAAACCAAGGTGCCACTAAGGTTACATTTGCGCGGGCTTTTAAAAACGCGCGACATTTGCGTAATGCGACCTCTCCACCGCCAACAACCAGCACGGGTTTGTTGTCGAGTTTGGTAAAGATAGGTAAATACTGCACGTGGTTAACACCTCTAAATAAAATCTAAAATAAAACGCTATTGAGCAGGGGGCAGAATATAGCGCGCACTAGTAAGTAAAAAATAATTAAAACCAAGTTTATATAACCAAAAGTTATAATGGGTGGTTGTTTTAGGTTTAAGCCTTAATCTATAGGGGATTAACGCGCATTACACGCAAAATAATGTGCTTATAGTGTTTGGTTATGAGCTATAGCGAGATTACGTTAATTTGTTACTATGGCGCTAAACCTAATTTATCGCCTACTTAAAGGGATTACGTATGACTGAACAACACAACGATGCACACTTAGCTGTGTCGCTTATGGATTTAACAAGCCTAAACACCTCAGACACGGCCAGTGATATTCAGCAGCTTGTAAATAGTATTAACCCTAAATTGGGCACGCCTGCTGCAGTATGCGTTTACAGTGATTTTGTAGATGATGCAAAAATAGCGCTGGCTGCGCGTGAGCTTAACCATGTAAAAGTAGCAACGGTTACAAATTTTCCTAGTGGTGATGCGCCACTGAGCGATGTGATAAACGAAACACTGATAGCAATTGAGCGCGGCGCGGATGAAATAGATTTAGTGATCCCGTATAAAGCACTTATTGCTGGCGAGCACAGCAAAGTGCTGGAGTATGTAACTCAAAGTAAAAAAGCCTGTGGTACAAGAGCGCAATTAAAAGTAATTATAGAAAGTGGCGAACTTAAAACTGCAGAGCTAATCACTAAAGCGACAAACTTGGCTATTCAAGGCGGGGCTGATTTTGTAAAAACCAGCACAGGTAAAGTGGCAATAAATGCAACGCTTGACGCAACAAACGTGATGCTCAGCGCTATTAAACAATCGGGTAAGGTTGTTGGTTTTAAAGCCGCAGGCGGAGTTAAAACTGTTATTGATGCAAAGGAGTATTTAGCACTGACACGCTCAATTATGGGCGATGACTACTTACAAGCCGCTACATTTAGGTTTGGCGCATCAAGCTTACTAAGTGATGTATATAAAGTATTAGAAAAATAACCAAGGACATATAATGAAACCAAGAAATTCAGGGATGCAAAACCTGGTCAATAACCTTGTTAAAGGTGCCATTTTGGCCGGTGTTGTAGGGTTTGGCTTAACTGCATGTACTAACCCAAGCACGCCTGCAGGTGAAGAAGGGTATGTGTACGAAAAACCAAGAATATTTGGCGAAGGGGGCTATCAAGGCACCATGAAAGGACCTGCTAACTATGGTGTTTCTTTACTTCGTAATGAAGTGGTAAATATTGATATGCGACCTAATACGTATACTGAAACATTCAGAATTCTTGCTAATGATGATTTAAATATAAAATTTGATTTTCATGCAGTAATAGGGATTCAAAGTGGCTCGGTAAAAACAGTTGTAGAAGAGTATGGCGCTGAGAACTGGTATAAACGCTTTGTGCGTGAAACGTTTAGAACCTATGTGCGTGACATTGTGCAAAAGTACGACAGTGGTGAGCTGAAAACAAACCGCGAACAAATAGCGCAAGAAGTTAGTTTGCGTTTACAAACTTATTTATCATCAACGCCCTTTAAATTAGCAAATGTAGTAGTGGGAGATATTAATTACCCAGCCATTGTCGCAAATGCTGTAGAGAAAAAGCTTGCCGCGCAGCAGTTACTAGCAGAGAAAGAAACACAAAAAGAAATAGCACGCAAAGATGCTGAAATAAGAGTGGAAGAAGCAAAAGGTATTGCCCAAGCCCAAAAAATAATTAACGCAACGCTTACTGCAAATTATTTACAACATGAAGCTATAAACGCGCAGGCAAAAATGGCTGAGTCGCCAAACCATACAACGGTTTATATTCCAGTTGGTAATAATGGCGTGCCGCTAGTAAAAGGGGCTAATTAAGCCTTTTTATTATTAAGGACTTAATAGTTTATCGAGATTTTGCAATGTGGGTATCTTTTAGGCTTGTGTTAATGATTTGCGTAAGTATAATAGGCATCCACTTTGCAGGGGCGTAGTTCCAATTGGTAGAACAGCGGTCTCCAAAACCGACGGTTGGGAGTTCGAATCTCTCCGCCCCTGCCATTTTTACTCATAAGTTGAGTAAGTCTGGGGTTAAAAATCGGTTTAAATAAGTCTGTTTTTAAGTTTAGATTTTAATGGATTAACCCTGCCGTTGTGTAGGGTTGTTGTGTCTGTAGTTAAGGTAATAATATTATGAGCACGAATGTAGAAACACCATCAAGTGCGATGGAGTCGGTAAAGTGGTTAGTAGCAATCGCGCTACTTGCAGGCGCAGTTGTTGGTAATCACATGTTTGCAGATCAGTCTGTATTACTACGTGCAATTGGCGTTGTGGTTGCTATAGCAGCAGGTTTAGGTATTGCCTCGCAAACCGCTAAAGGCCGTGACTTTTTAGCATTTGCTAAAGAAGCACGCATTGAAGTACGTAAAGTTGTTTGGCCAACGCGTCAAGAAACTACCCACACGACATTAATCGTAATGGTTGCAACAGTGATTATGGCGCTTATCCTTTGGGGATTAGATGGCATTTTATTCCGCGCTGTAGGCTTTTTAACTGGATTGGAGATCTGATCCCATGTCGGATGAGAACAAAGAAATTAAATTACGCTGGTACGTTGTACAAGCATTCTCTGGTTACGAAAAGCGTGTAGCGCAAACGTTATCAGAGCACATTAAAATTGAAGGTCTTGAAGAGAGCTTTGGTGAAATATTAGTACCAACAGAAGAAGTTGTTGAGATGCGCGCTGGTCAAAAGCGTAAATCTGAGCGTAAATTCTTCCCAGGTTACGTACTAGTACAAATGGACATGAACGATGCAAGCTGGCACTTAGTGAACAGCACTGAACGTGTAATGGGCTTTATTGGTGGTACTTCTGACCGCCCAGCGCCTATTAGTTCTAAAGAAGCAGAGCGCATTCTTAACCGTCTTCAAGAAAACGCTGAAGCACCTAAACCAGCTACATTATTTGAGCCAGGTGAAGTTGTGCGTGTTACTGATGGTCCATTTGCTGACTTTAGCGGTGTTGTTGAAGAAGTTGACTACGAAAAGAGCCGCGTGAAAGTGTCGGTACTTATTTTTGGTCGTTCTACACCGGTTGAACTTGAATTTGGTCAAGTTGAACAAGATAAGTAATTGATTAAAAAAGCTTCGCCATTATTTACTTAAATTTTGGCACGAAGCTTGAAAAAGGCCGCTGATTAACTTATAATCAGCGGCCTTTTTGTATTAAGGCAAAAATTTATTTTTGCTCGCAAAAAGTACGAAACCAATTTTTAAACTGGGAAGCCGTTAGAGTACGCGTCCTCGCGCGCACAAGGCTAAGACCCACCAAATGAGGTATTTATAATGGCTAAAAAAGTTGAAGCTTTAATCAAGCTACAAGTTGCCGCTGGTATGGCTAATCCTAGTCCTCCAGTAGGTCCTGCACTAGGTCAACACGGTGTAAACATCATGGAATTCTGTAAAGCGTTTAACGCGCGTACAGAGTCTATCGAAAAAGGCGCTCCAGTTCCTGTAGTGATCTCTGTTTACGGTGACCGTTCATTTACGTTCGATATGAAAACGCCACCTGCTGCTTACTTACTTAAGAAAGCTGCTGGTATCAAATCAGGCTC
Source organism: Pseudoalteromonas sp. UBA2102 (assembly GCF_002331165.1). Lineage (NCBI taxonomy): Bacteria > Pseudomonadati > Pseudomonadota > Gammaproteobacteria > Alteromonadales > Pseudoalteromonadaceae > Pseudoalteromonas > Pseudoalteromonas sp. UBA2102. The sequence continues at coordinate 15,555 of NZ_DCYU01000066.1, read as the reverse complement.
AGGCCGTCCTAACACTGAAAAAGTAGGCACAGTAACTCGTGCTCAACTTGAAGAGATCGTTGAGACAAAACGAGCTGACCTTACAGCGGCTGATATGGACGCTGCGGTTCGCACTATCGCAGGTTCTGCGCGTGCGATGGGCTTGAACGTAGAGGACTAAGAAATGGCTAAATTAACTAAACGTATGCGTACTATCCGCGAAAAAGTGGAAGTAACTAAAGATTACGAAATCAATGAAGCAGTTGCTCTTTTAAAAGAGTTAGCGACAGCTAAATTCGTAGAAAGTGTTGACGTTGCTGTTAACCTTGGTATTGACGCTCGTAAATCTGACCAGAACGTTCGTGGTGCAACTGTACTACCTAACGGTACTGGCCGTGATGTTCGTGTTGCTGTATTCACTCAAGGCGCTAATGCAGAAGCTGCAAAAGAAGCCGGTGCTGAATTAGTAGGCATGGAAGATCTTGCTGAACTAGTTAAGAAAGGCGAGATGGATTTTGACGTTGTTGTTGCATCACCAGACGCTATGCGTGTTGTTGGTCAACTAGGTCAAATCTTAGGTCCACGTGGTCTTATGCCTAACCCTAAAACTGGTACTGTAACGCCTAACGTTGCAGAAGCAGTTAAAAATGCGAAAGCAGGTCAAGTACGTTACCGTAATGACAAAAATGGTATCATCCATACTACTATCGGTAAGGTTGATTTCACTGCTGAGCAACTTCAACAAAACCTTGAAGCTCTAATCGTTGCGCTTAAGAAGGCTAAACCTTCTCAAGCTAAAGGTGTTTACGTTAAGAAAGTAACCATCTCTACAACAATGGGCGCAGGTGTTGCTGTTGACCAAAACACTTTAAGCACTTCTGTAGCTTAATAGGTGTTTACATGGCGTGAAATTTGTACTATAATTTTGCGCCATTTTGTTGAATAATTTATTATTTAACAAGTAAAGAATTCGGGTTGAAGTCCATAATTTCGCTAAGCTCTTGAGTGATGCGATAAATTGGGCTTCCGTCCAAGACCGTAGGCGGCTTCGGCCTTAATATTACCTACGTAGACGGTGTGAATCCCCAGATAGATTTTTCCTAATCTCTTCTGGCTCTCGCCGTAAAAAGCATCTCTATCAAGTTTGTTGATAGGGAAGAGTAAAACAGGGAAGCCGAGTGTCGGTGACCCATTAAACCAGGAGTAACACCCATGGCTTTAAATCTTCAAGGCAAAAAAGCAATTGTTGCTGAAGTCAACGAAGCAGCCAATGGTGCTCTTTCTGCAGTTGTTGCAGATTCTCGTGGTGTAGCAGTAGGCGCAATTACAGCCCTTCGTAAAGAAGCTCGTGAAGCTGGTGTATGGATGAAAGTTGTTCGTAACACTCTAGCAAAACGTGCTGTTGAAGGTACTGAATTTGAATGTCTATCTGATTCGTTAGTTGGTCCAAGCTTAATCGCTTTCTCATCAGAGCACCCTGGTGCTGCTGCGCGTATCTTCGCAGATTTCGCGAAAAAGAATGAGAAATTCGAAGTTAAAACGGCCGCTTTTGAAGGAAATGTTGTAGATGCAGCAATGCTTGCTACATTACCTACATACGATGAAGCTGTTGCACGCTTAATGAGCGCTATGAAAGAAGCGTCTGCTGGCAAATTGTGTAAAACAATTGAAGCAGTACGTGTACAGAAAGAAGAGCAAGCTGCTTAATTTTAAGCTGTTTAACCTCCCTTTCGGTGTAAATTTATTTGGACCTAGAGTCCGTTAATTATTAGGAAATTTGTAATGTCTGTAACTAAAGACCAAATCCTTGACGCAATTGCTGAAATGTCAGTAATGGACGTTGTTGCTCTTGTTGAAGCAATGGAAGAAAAATTCGGCGTAACTGCTGCAGCTGCTATGGTAGCAGGTCCTGCTGCTGAAGCTGCTGAAGAGAAAACTGAATTTGACGTAATCCTTACTGGCGCTGGCGCTAACAAGGTTGCGGCAATCAAAGCTGTACGTAGCGCAACAGGCCTAGGCCTTAAAGAAGCGAAAGCTCTTGTTGAAGCTGCTCCTGCACCTATCAAAGAAGGTGTATCTAAAGAAGAAGCTGAAGCACTTGCAAAAGATCTTACTGAAGCTGGTGCTGAAGTTGAGGTTAAGTAATTTAGCTTACGCTAAGTTCGCTGCCTGAGTAATCAGGCAAGGGCTGGTGATTATTTAATCACCGGCCTTTTTGCGCTATAGAGTTATGTATTCCTGTAGCTCAAATAAAATCTGATTTTCTCTTTACTTTCAACGCTTTATAGTTTGCTAGTGTTGCTAAGCCGGAGTTAATTAGAACAACAATTAAATGTTGTAAATCTTGGCATAGATGCCAGTTAAGTCTGTTCTTACAAGAACAGGTCGGGTCAAAGATCAGCAAGCTGAGGAACCCCATGGCTTACTCTTATTCTGAAAAGAAACGTATCCGTAAGGATTTTGGTAAACGTCCACAAGTTTTGGATATACCTTTCTTACTGTCGACACAGTTAGAATCGTTTAAAAAATTCTTAGTCCCAGACGCTGATGGCGATCATGGTTTGGAAGCAGCCTTCCGTTCTGTGTTCCCTATTAAAAGCTACTCGGGAAATTCTGAGCTTCAATACGTAAGTTATCGTATTGGTGAGCCAGTATTCGATGTAAAAGAATGTCAAATTCGCGGTGTGACTTATTCTGCTCCACTTCGCGTGAAACTGCGTCTTGTAGTTATGGACAAAGAAGCTCCAGGCACAGTTAAAGACATTAAAGAGCAAGAAGTTTACATGGGCGAAATTCCGCTCATGACTGATACCGGTACTTTTGTAATCAATGGTACAGAGCGTGTTATCGTTTCTCAGCTACACCGTAGCCCTGGTGTATTCTTTGATAACGACCGCGGTAAAACCCATTCATCGGGTAAAGTATTATATAACGCACGCGTTATACCTTACCGTGGTTCATGGTTAGACTTCGAATTTGATGCAAAAGATAACTTATATGTACGTATAGACCGTCGTCGTAAATTACCGGCGTCTATTATTTTACGTGCACTTGAGTACTCTAGCGAAGAAATCTTAGATATGTTCTTCGATACTACCGCGTTTGAAGTAACTGACGGTAAAGTTCTTATGGAACTTGTGCCTTCACGTTTACGTGGTGAAACTGCCGCTTTTGATATCAAAGGCGAAGACGGTGAAGTACTTGTTGAAAGCGGTCGTCGTATTACGGCTCGCCACATCAAGAGCATCGAGAAAAAAGGCATTAATCAATTAGAAGTACCACATGAGTACATCATTGGCCGTATTGTAGCTAAAAACTATGTTGATGAGTCAACAGGTGAAGTTATTGCAAACGCTAATGACGAGCTATCACTAGAGTTGATGGCTGAATTGGTTAAAGCAGGTCACACTAAAATTGAGACGTTATACATCAATGAGGTGGACAGCGGCGCTTACATGTCAAATACATTAAATATTGACTCGTCTAGCAACCGTTTAGAAGCATTAGTAGAAATTTACCGCATGATGCGCCCAGGCGAGCCACCGACGAAAGACGCGGCTGAAGCCTTATTCGAGAACTTATTCTTCTCTGAAGAACGTTATGACTTATCTACTGTAGGTCGTATGAAGTTCAATAGCCGTGTTGGTTACGATACAGACACAGGCCCTGGCACATTAAGCAAAGAAGACATCGTGTCTGTTATGAAAGTATTAATTGCTATTCGTAACGGTCAAGGCGATGTTGATGATATTGACCACTTAGGCAACCGTCGTATACGTAGTGTTGGCGAAATGGCTGAGAACCAATTCCGTGTTGGTCTAGTACGTGTAGAACGTGCTGTACGTGAGCGTTTAAGCTTAGGTGACCTTGACGCGATAATGCCACAAGATCTTATTAACGCTAAGCCTATTTCGGCAGCGGTTAAAGAGTTCTTCGGTTCGTCTCAGTTATCACAGTTTATGGACCAAAATAACCCGCTATCAGAAGTAACGCATAAGCGTCGTATTTCTGCATTAGGTCCGGGCGGTCTAACGCGTGAGCGCGCTGGCTTTGAAGTACGTGACGTTCACGTAACTCACTATGGTCGCGTATGTCCAATCGAGACTCCTGAGGGTCCAAACATCGGTCTAATTAACTCGTTATCTACGTACGCACGTACAAATGATTACGGTTTCTTAGAGACACCTTACCGTAAAGTGGTAGATGGTGTAGTAACTGATGAAGTTGATTATTTATCAGCCATTGAAGAAGGTCAGTTTGTTATCGCACAGGCGAACTCAAACTTAACTGAAACCAATGAGTTTGTTGATGAACTTATTCCGTGTCGTCACAAAGGTGAATCTACCTTTATGGGTCGCATGGACCAGCAATATATGGATGTATCACCACAACAGGTGATCTCTGTAGCGGCAGCACTTATCCCGTTCCTAGAACACGATGATGCTAACCGTGCATTGATGGGTTCAAACATGCAACGTCAAGCAGTACCAACATTGAAAGCGGATAAGCCGTTAGTAGGTACAGGTATTGAGTTAACACTAGCGAAAGATTCTGGTGTAACGATTGTTGCTAAACGTGGTGGTGAAGTTATGTACGCCGATGCTAGCCGCATCGTTGTAAACGTACATGACGATGAGCGTATTCCTGGTGAAGCGGGCATCGACATTTACAACCTTACTAAATACACACGTTCTAACCAAAATACATGTATTAACCAAAAACCAACGTGCATGGTTGGCGAACCGGTTACTCGTGGTGACGTGTTAGCAGATGGTCCTTCGACTGACTTAGGTGACTTAGCCCTTGGTCAAAACCTTCGCGTGGCATTCATGCCATGGAACGGTTATAACTTCGAGGATTCAATCTTACTATCAGAGCGCGTAGTTGAAGAAGATCGTCTAACGACTATCCACATTCAAGAACTACAGTGTGTTGCCCGTGATACTAAATTAGGTCCTGAAGAGATCACTGCAGATATCCCGAATGTGGGTGAGTCTGCGCTAGGCAAGCTTGATGAATCAGGCGTTGTTTATATTGGTGCTGAAGTTAAAGGCGGCGATATCCTAGTAGGTAAAGTGACTCCGAAAGGCGAGACGCAATTAACACCTGAAGAGAAGCTACTGCGTGCTATCTTCGGCGAAAAAGCGTCTGACGTTAAAGACAGCTCTTTACGTGTACCAAACTCTGTAACTGGTACTGTAATTGACGTACAAGTTTTCACCCGTGATGGTGTTGAAAAAGATAAGCGTGCGTTAGAAGTTGAAGACATGCAGCTTCGCGAAGCGAAGAAAGACTTCAACGAAGAGTTCCGTATTCTAGAAGCTGGTGTATTAGACCGTGCTCGCAAGCTACTTGCTGCAGCAGGCTTCGATGAAGACAACTTAGCGTCACTAAATGCTGAAAAGCTACTTACTCAAAGCCTTGCACAAGAAGACAAGCAAGCTGAACTTGAGCAACTAGCTGCACAGTACGATGAGCTTAAAGCTGAATACGATAAGAAGTTTGAAAACAAACGTCGTAAAATTACTCAAGGTGATGACTTAGCACCAGGCGTACTTAAGATTGTTAAAGTATACCTAGCTGTTAAACGTCGTATCCAACCGGGTGATAAAATGGCGGGTCGTCACGGTAACAAAGGTGTTATCTCGACTATCGTACCAGTAGAAGATATGCCATACGATGATAAAGGTCGTACGGTAGATATCGTACTAAATCCACTAGGTGTACCATCACGAATGAACATCGGTCAGATCCTTGAAACACATATGGGTCTAGCTGCACGTGGTATTGGTGAGCGCTTAGAGGAAATGATGAAGGAACAACGTGAGCTACATGAGCTACGTGAATTCATCAAGCAAGCTTATGAAATCGGTGAATCTCGTCAAGAAGTAGATATTGCAAGCTTCTCTGATGATGAAATTCGTCGTTTAGCTGATAACTTAAAAGGTGGTTTACCAATCGCTACTCCTGCATTTGATGGCGCTAAAGAAGACGAAATCAAAGACATGCTAGAGCTTGGTGGATACCCAAGAAGTGGTCAGGTTACACTCTATGATGGCCGTACTGGCGATCAGTTTGAACGTCAAGTAACTGTTGGTTACATGTACATGCTTAAACTTAACCACTTGGTTGACGATAAGATGCACGCACGTTCTACTGGTTCTTACAGCCTTGTTACTCAGCAGCCGCTGGGTGGTAAAGCACAGTTCGGTGGCCAGCGTTTTGGTGAGATGGAAGTATGGGCACTTGAAGCTTACGGTGCTGCTTACACTCTACAAGAAATGCTAACAGTGAAATCGGATGACGTGAACGGTCGTACTAAAATGTATAAAAACATCGTTGATGGTAACCATAAAATGGAACCAGGTATGCCAGAATCGTTCAACGTATTGTTGAAAGAAATCCGCTCACTGGGTATCAACATCGAGTTGGAAGAAAATTAAGCCAATTAGATGCTGCAGTTAACCCTGCAGCATCTGTTACGGCTGAATAGAATGTAGGGGCGAGATTATCCGCCCTCAAGATTAACTCCGACAGGAGAGCTAAGGTGAAAGACTTACTTAAGTTTCTGAAGCAACAAAATAAGACCGAAGAATTCGATGCAATTCGCATTGGTCTTGCTTCACCAGACATGGTTCGTTCATGGTCATACGGTGAAGTAAAGAAACCTGAGACTATTAACTACCGTACTTTCAAGCCTGAGCGCGATGGCTTATTCTGTGCCCGTATTTTCGGCCCAGTGAAAGATTATGAGTGTTTATGTGGTAAATATAAACGCCTTAAACACCGTGGTGTGATCTGTGAGAAGTGTGGCGTTGAAGTTACACTTACAAAAGTGCGTCGTGATCGTATGGGTCATATCGACCTTGCGAGCCCAGTAGCACATATATGGTTTTTAAAATCATTACCGTCTCGTATTGGCTTAATGCTTGATATGACACTTCGTGATATTGAACGTGTTCTTTACTTCGAATCATTCGTAGTAACTGAGCCTGGTATGACAACGCTTGAGCGTGGTCAACTATTAGGTGAAGAAGAATACCTAGATGCACTTGAAGAGCACGGTGATGAGTTTGAAGCTAAGATGGGTGCAGAAGCAGTATTAGACTTGCTTCGTGAACTTGATCTTGGCCAATTAATTGCAGAAATGCGTGAAGAGTTACCAACAATTAACTCTGAAACGAAGCGTAAAAAGATCACTAAGCGTCTTAAGTTAATGGAATCGTTCCACCAATCAGGTAATAACCCTGAGTGGATGATCATGACAGTACTTCCAGTATTGCCACCTGACTTACGTCCATTAGTACCACTAGACGGTGGTCGTTTTGCGACATCTGATCTAAACGACCTTTACCGTCGTGTTATTAACCGTAATAACCGTCTTAAGCGTCTATTAGATTTAGCTGCACCAGATATTATCGTACGCAACGAAAAACGTATGTTACAAGAAGCGGTAGATGCGCTACTTGATAACGGTCGTCGTGGTCGTGCAATTACAGGTTCTAACAAGCGTCCGCTTAAATCTCTTGCTGATATGATCAAGGGTAAGCAAGGTCGTTTCCGTCAGAACTTACTTGGTAAGCGTGTAGATTACTCTGGCCGTTCTGTAATCACGGTTGGTCCTACACTTAAGCTTCACCAATGTGGTCTTCCTAAGAAGATGGCACTTGAGCTATTCAAACCATTCATCTATGGCAAATTAGAGCGTCGCGGCATGGCTACGACAATCAAAGCTGCTAAGAAAATGGTAGAGCGCGAAGTAGCGGAAGTATGGGATGTACTAGACGAAGTAATTCGTGAACATCCAGTATTACTTAACCGTGCACCTACACTTCACCGTTTAGGTATCCAAGCGTTCGAACCTGTACTAATTGAAGGTAAAGCAATCCATTTACACCCATTAGTATGTGCGGCTTACAACGCCGACTTCGATGGTGACCAAATGGCGGTACACGTACCGTTAACGCTTGAAGCTCAGTTAGAAGCTCGTGCACTAATGATGTCTACTAACAACATTCTATCTCCAGCGAATGGTGAGCCAATCATCGTTCCTTCACAGGATGTTGTATTAGGTCTTTACTACATGACGCGCGATCGCATTAATGCGAAAGGCGAAGGCATTGTATTTAAAGATCCTAAAGAAGCAGAAAAAGCATACCGTAGTGGTAACGCAGAACTTCACGCGCGCGTTAAAGTGCGTATTAGTCAGTCAATTACTAACGAAGCAGGTGTTGTTGAAGACACTGTAACGCTTATCGACACTACTGTTGGTCGTGCAATTCTGTCTCTAATTTTACCTAAAGGCATGCCGTTTGAGTCAATCAACCAAGCATTAGGTAAAAAGCAGATTTCTGGCTTATTAAACGAGTGTTACCGTCGTCTAGGTCTTAAAGACACTGTTGTGTTTGCTGACCAAGTTATGTACACCGGTTTCCACTACGCAATGAAGTCAGGTGTTTCAATTGGTATCGATGACTTAGTTATCCCACCAGTTAAAGCATCAATCATTGAATCAGCTGAAGCTGAAGTAACTGAAATCAACCAACAATTCCAATCAGGTCTTGTAACGGCTGGTGAAAAGTACAATAAAGTTATCGATATCTGGTCACGTGTAAATGAAAACTTATCACGTGAAATGATGGCCAACTTGTCTAAAGACACGGTTATCAATGCGAAAGGTGAAGAAGAAGAGCAACCGTCATTTAACTCAGTGTTTATGATGGCCGACTCAGGTGCTCGTGGTAGTGCCGCTCAGATCCGTCAGCTAGCAGGTATGCGTGGTCTAATGGCACGTCCAGATGGTTCAATCATCGAGACGCCAATCACGGCTAACTTCCGTGAAGGTCTAAACGTACTACAGTACTTCATCTCAACGCACGGTGCGCGTAAAGGTCTTGCCGATACAGCACTTAAAACAGCTAACTCAGGTTACCTAACGCGTCGTCTAGTAGACGTTGCACAAGATTTGGTAATCAATGAAGACGACTGTGGCACAGAAGATGGCTTAACAATGAAACCGCTTATTGAAGGTGGTGACGTTGTAGAAGCACTTCGCGAACGTGTACTAGGTCGTGTTGTAGCTGAGCCTGTGGTTATCCCTAATACAGATACTGTATTAGTAGAACGTAATATCATGCTTGATGAAAAACTGTGTGACCTTTTAGAAGAGCACTCAGTAGATGAAGTTCGCGTACGTTCTGTTATCACGTGTGATAACGACTTTGGTGTATGTGCTAAGTGTTATGGTCGTGACCTTGCACGTGGTCATATCATCAACGCGGGTGAATCAGTAGGTGTTATCGCGGCACAATCAATCGGTGAGCCGGGTACACAGCTTACGATGCGTACATTCCACATCGGTGGTGCGGCATCAAGAGCATCAGCTGAAAACAATGTACAAGTTAAAACTGACGGTACGTTAAAACTACATAACGCTAAGTATGTACTTAATACCGACGGTAAGATTGTAATTACTTCACGTTCAACTGAAATCACTATCATTGATAGCTTCGGTCGTGAAAAAGAGCGTTATAAAGTACCTTACGGTGCGGTACTAACAGTACAAGACAATGCAGAAGTTCAAGGTAACGACATCGTTGCTACTTGGGACCCGCATAGTCACCCAATCGTTCTTGAGCATAAGTCAAAAATCTCGTTCAGCGATATTGATGACTCAAATACTGAAGCACAAACTGATGAACTAACCGGCTTAACCCGTGTAGTTGTTAAAGATCTTGCTAAAGTAAATGCGAAAGAGCCTAAGCTTATCATCGAAAGTGAAGAGCGCGGCTTGCAAGAAACACGTCTACCTTCATTCACTACGATTGAAGTGACAGATGGCGTTACAGCAAACCCAGGTGACGTACTTGCACGTATTCCGCAAGAAGGTTCGAAAACTCGTGATATCACGGGTGGTCTACCACGCGTAGCCGACTTATTTGAAGCACGTAAGCCAAAAGATCCAGCTATCTTAGCTGAAATCACAGGTACTATTAGCTTCGGTAAAGAAACTAAAGGTAAGAAACGTTTAGTTATTACACCAGCTGAAGGCGATCATTACGAAGAGATGATTCCTAAGTGGCGTCAACTTAACGTGTTTGAAGGTGAGCAAGTGTCTAAAGGTGAAGTTATCGCCGATGGTCCTGAATCACCACATGACATCTTACGCCTACGTGGTGTGACTCATGTTGCTAACTACATTGTTAACGAAGTGCAAGAGGTTTACCGTTTGCAGGGCGTTAAGATCAATGATAAGCACATTGAAACAATTATTCGTCAGATGCTACGTAAATGTACCATCCTTGACGGCGGTGATACTGAGTTCTTAGCGGGTGAGCAAATTGAAGTAGCTCGCGTTAATATCGCTAATCGTGACCTTGAAAAGCAAGGTAAAATCCCAGCGAAGTTTGAAATACAACTTATGGGTATCACGAAAGCATCACTAGCAACCGAATCTTTCATCTCGGCAGCGTCTTTCCAAGAAACAACACGTGTTCTTACAGATGCCGCAGTGAATGGTAAGAGCGATGAGCTTCGTGGTCTGAAAGAAAACGTAATTGTGGGTCGTCTGATCCCAGCCGGTACTGGCTTTGCGTATCACCAAGACCGTATGGCTCGCCGCAAGCAGGGTGAAGTTGTTGAAGAGCAAACAGTAAGTGCAGAAGAGGCAACTCAAGCACTAACAGATGCTCTGAACGCAGATTTATCTGGAAATCAATAAACTCTTATTAATCAACAGATTAATAAATCGTAAGACAGTTATCTACTGTCTTACGATGAGTTTAGGTTGACAGGTTAAACTTTGCTCATTAAAATTCCGCCACCCATTTACTTGCATGTATGTTACAAGCTTGTAAAAAGGGCGGATTTTTTTATTTTTTTCAGTAGTAATTTTAATTTCAGGAGCTATTTAAATGGCAACTATTAACCAGCTAGTGCGTAAGCCACGTCGTAGCAAGGTTACTAAAAGTAACTCAGCTGCGCTTAAAGCGTGTCCGCAAAAGCGTGGTGTATGTACTCGCGTATATACAACTACACCTAAGAAACCAAACTCAGCGTTACGTAAAGTAGCTCGTGTACGTTTAACTAACGGTTTCGAAGTAACATCATACATCGGTGGTGAAGGTCATAACCTTCAAGAGCACAGTGTAATCCTAATCCGTGGTGGTCGTGTTAAAGATTTACCAGGTGTGCGTTTTCACACTGTACGTGGTGCACTTGACTGTGCAGGCGTTAGCGACCGTCGTCAAGCTCGTTCTAAATACGGTGCAAAACGCCCTAAAGGCTAATTGTTTTCCGTTAGTAAGGCCAAGCACTAAATATTATTAATTATTGTTTTGGGTGATTGTTCCAAAAGGACAAACCTGAATAAACCGGAGATACAAAATGCCTAGAAGACGCGTAATAGGTCAACGTAAAATTCTTCCAGATCCTAAGTTCGGATCGGAACTTCTTGCTAAATTCGTTAACATCGTAATGTTAGACGGCAAGAAATCTACTGCTGAAAAAATTGTTTATGGTGCGCTAGACGTGGCTGCTGAGAAATCAGGCAAGTCGCACCTAGAAATCTTTGAATCTGCACTTGATAACATCCGTCCACAGGTAGAGGTTAAATCTCGCCGTGTTGGTGGTTCAACTTATCAAGTTCCAGTTGAAGTACGTCCAGTACGTCGCAACGCATTAGGTATGCGTTGGTTAGTAGACGCTGCACGTAAGCGTGGCGAAAAATCTATGGGCTTACGTTTAGCTCAAGAAATCGTTGACGCTGCTGACAACAAAGGCACTGCGGTTAAGAAACGTGAAGACGTTCACCGTATGGCTGAAGCGAATAAAGCATTCGCACATTACCGTTGGTAATCTGTCCTTAACCTTTAAGAGGATCATATGGCACGTACAACTCCACTTGAGCGCTACCGTAATATCGGCATAGTAGCTCACGTAGATGCAGGCAAAACCACCACAACAGAACGTGTTCTGTTCTACACAGGTCTTTCTCATAAGATCGGTGAAGTACATGATGGCGCCGCAACTATGGATTGGATGGAGCAGGAACAAGAGCGTGGTATCACAATCACTTCTGCTGCAACAACGTGTTTCTGGAAAGGGATGGACGCGCAATTTGACGACCATCGTATCAATATTATTGATACTCCAGGA
>NZ_DCYU01000066.1:0-3110 GCF_002331165.1 Pseudoalteromonas sp. UBA2102 | reverse complement strand
TATTATTGATACTCCAGGACACGTAGATTTCACTATCGAAGTAGAGCGTTCTTTACGTGTACTTGATGGTGCGGTAGTTGTTCTTTGTGCTTCATCAGGTGTACAGCCGCAAACTGAGACAGTTTGGCGCCAAGCGAACAAATACGAAGTTCCAAGAATGATCTTCGTAAATAAAATGGATCGTACCGGCGCTGACTTCTTAACGGTTGTTGACCAGGTGAAATCTCGTCTTGGAGCAACGCCTGTTCCAATCCAGTTGCCAATTGGCGCTGAAGACGACTTTAAAGGTGTTATTGACCTTATAAAAATGAAAGCCATTAACTGGAACGAAGCGGACCAGGGTATGACTTTCTCTTATGAGGCAATACCGGCAGAACTTCAAGAGCTCGCTCAAGAATGGCACTCTCATTTAGTTGAAAGTGCAGCTGAAGCCTCTGAAGAACTAATGGATAAGTACTTAGAAGGTGAAGAGTTAAGTGAAGCAGAGATTAAATCTGCCTTACGTCAACGCACATTAGCGAACGAAATTGTTCCCATTACGTGTGGTAGTGCATTTAAAAACAAAGGCGTTCAAGCTGTGCTTGATGGCGTTGTTGAATACATGCCTGCACCAACACAAGTGAAACAAATCCAAGGTATCCTAGAAAATGGAACTGAGGAAGAACGTCCAGCTGATGATAAAGCGCCGTTTGCTGCACTTGCATTTAAAATTGCAACAGACCCGTTTGTTGGCACTTTAACCTTTTTCCGTGTTTACTCTGGTACTGTTAAACAGGGTGACGCGGTTTATAACCCAGTTAAAAGTAAGCGTGAGCGATTTGGTCGTATCGTACAGATGCATTCAAACTCACGTGAAGAGATCAAAGAAGTTCACGCAGGCGATATTGCGGCAGCTATTGGTCTTAAAGACGTAACAACAGGTGAGACACTGTGTGATCCGAACTCTATCATTACGCTAGAGCGTATGGAGTTCCCAGAGCCAGTTATCTCTGTTGCGGTTGAGCCTCGCACAATCGCTGACCAAGATAAGATGGGTATTGCACTAGGTAAACTAGCCGCAGAAGACCCTTCTTTTCGTGTACAAACTGACGAAGAATCAGGCCAGACTATAATCTCTGGTATGGGTGAACTTCACCTTGATATCATTGTCGACCGTATGAAACGTGAATTCAGTGTTGAATGTAACGTTGGTAAGCCGCAGGTTGCATACCGAGAAGCTATTCGTTCAACTGTTGAAGTTGAAGGGAAGTTTGTACGTCAATCAGGTGGTCGTGGTCAATATGGTCACGTCTGGGTTAAACTTGAACCGATGGATATTTCGGATGATGAAGCACCAATTTATGAGTTCGTTAACGAAACTGTAGGTGGTTCGGTTCCAAAAGAATTTATCCCTGCGGTAGACAAAGGTATCCAAGAGCAAATGTCTCAAGGTGTACTGGCAGGCTACCCATTACTTGGCGTTAAAGCGACTTTATATGATGGTTCATTCCATGATGTAGACTCGAATGAAATGGCATTTAAAATTGCAGGTTCAATGGCAATGAAAGCTGGGGCGCTTAAGGCTGACCCTGTACTTTTAGAGCCAATGATGAAGGTTGAAGTAATCACTCCTGACTCAAACATGGGTGATGTAGTTGGCGACTTAAACCGTCGTCGCGGCATAATCGAAGGCATGGAAGATGCAATAGGTGGACTTAAGCAAGTTAATGCTCAGGTTCCTCTTTCTGAAATGTTTGGTTATGCAACTGCTTTACGATCTGCAACACAGGGCCGTGCTTCTTACTCTATGGAGTTTTTGAAGTACGCTGAAGCCTCTAAAAATGTTGCAGATACAATAATTTCAGCTCGCGCTGTTATATGATTTTAGCTTGTCTGGCTCAATAGTGAGTCAGGCTTTAATTTCTTAATTAGGAATTTTTTAAGATGGCAAAAGAAAAGTTTGAACGCGTAAAACCGCACGTAAACGTTGGTACAATCGGCCACGTTGACCACGGTAAAACTACACTAACTGCAGCAATCACTAACGTACTTGCAAAAGTATACGGCGGTGTTGCTAAAGATTTCGCATCAATCGATAACGCTCCAGAAGAGCGCGAGCGTGGTATCACAATCTCAACTTCTCACGTTGAGTACGATACACCAACTCGTCACTACGCACACGTAGATTGTCCTGGACACGCCGATTATGTTAAAAACATGATCACTGGTGCTGCTCAAATGGACGGCGCTATCTTAGTAGTAGCTGCGACTGACGGCCCTATGCCACAAACGCGTGAGCACATCCTACTTTCTCGTCAGGTTGGCGTACCTTACATCGTTGTATTCATGAACAAATGTGACATGGTTGACGACGAAGAGCTACTTGAGCTAGTAGAAATGGAAGTTCGTGAACTTCTTTCTGAATACGACTTCCCAGGTGATGACTTACCACTAATTCAAGGTTCTGCTCTTAAAGCACTTGAAGGCGAAAAGCAGTGGGAAGACAAGATCGTTGAGCTTGCAGAAGCACTAGATTCTTACATCCCAGAGCCAGAGCGTGACATCGATAAGCCATTCATCATGCCTATCGAAGACGTTTTCTCAATCCAAGGCCGTGGTACAGTAGTAACTGGTCGTGTTGAAGCTGGTATCATCAACGTGAACGACGAAGTTGAAATCGTTGGTATCAAAGAGACTACTAAGTCTACTTGTACTGGTGTTGAAATGTTCCGTAAGCTTCTTGACGAAGGTCGTGCTGGTGAGAACATTGGTGCACTTCTACGTGGTACTAAGCGTGAAGACGTTGAACGTGGTCAAGTACTAGCTAAGCCTGGTTCAATCAACCCACACACTACATTCACTTCAGAAGTATACGTACTTTCTAAAGATGAAGGTGGTCGTCATACTCCTTTCTTCAAAGGTTACCGTCCACAGTTCTACTTCCGTACAACTGACGTAACAGGTGACGTACAGTTACCAGAAGGCGTAGAAATGGTAATGCCTGGTGATAACGTTAAGATGACAGTAACTCTAATCGCGCCAATCGCGATGGACGAAGGTCTTCGTTTCGCTATCCGTGAAGGTGGCCGTACTGTAGGTGCTGGTGTTGTAGCAACTATCGTAGAGTAATA
>NZ_DCYU01000137.1:0-9565 GCF_002331165.1 Pseudoalteromonas sp. UBA2102 | reverse complement strand
GTCGTAGTTTTTAATTGGGCTACTTTTAATCCCCGTACGACCAAAGGTTCTAATGTCGGTCAAAGGGTCGTAATATGTAACAGGCACTACTTCACGAAAATCAGGGCGTACTACTGTTTCACCATAACCTAAGCGCACCTGGTAATCATCGCCACCTACATAGGTAACAGACAGTGCCGGGTACCAATCATCGGTAATAACAGAGCCTGCTTGAATTTTATCTGGATCGTAAAAGGTATTTAAATCGTCTTCATCAAAAATAAGGCTCGATGTACCGATAGAAGATTGTTTAAATTCTTCATAACGAATACCACCGCTTATTCTTATCCATTGATCATAAAACACATCGAAAGACGCATAACCTGCATCCACCTTTTGCGCAGCAATGTAATCATCGGCATCAGGGGCTGTTGGCTCATTAAAGTCAACTAACACAGCGTTATTATCAATAAAGTCGTCAGTTAAAAAACCACTATTATTAAGCGCATCATTGCTACCGTCGTTTATTGAAATACCTGAGCCGCCACTGTTGTTTATAGCAAAGCTTGAGGTATTAAATATTCGAGCTCTGTCAGAAAAATCGTAACCCACTTTAAACTCAACTTCCATAGACTCAAAGCTAAGCGGCAGCGTTAAGTTACCACCGTACGATTTAACACGCTCTTCCATATTGGTGTATGACATAATTACACGGTTATCATCCCCTGTAATAGTTGAGCCGGCATAGCTGCCATCACTATTATAAGTGTCACGAAATTCAAAATCGGCACTGGTAGGTATATCAGTCGTTGCTTTAGCTTCGGTGTACTGCCAATCGGCACCAATACCAAAATAATCTAAAAAGGTATGTTGGCCCATAACTTGAGTAATGTTTAATTGGCGTTCTTCGTAATTAAACTCATGATTACGGTTTGCAATCCCATCACCCGCAATACTAAACGTAGAACTACCCGCAGGGCTTTGCGAAATAGCAATTTCAGACTCATCTTCATTATCAATAATGTAAAGCTGTTGAGCAGAAATACTGTGCGTACCTAAACGGTATGACAAACTTAATGAACCGTTATAACTTTCGGTTTCAGTTGTCACTTGCGAATTTTTGACTGTGTTGTAACACGAGTTACTCACATCTTCACTGGTCGCTAACGACGTTGTACAATCAACATTGCCTTCTTCGTTTTCTAAATCTTGGGTGATAACTGAGCTAAAGCGTTCTTCAAAATCCCATTCGTTTTTGTAAGCACCTGCCAGTAAAAACCCAACCTTGCCGCCAAAATAGCTCTCTTCAAAGCTATCACCATAATGGGCTTTAATATTATAACGCGGGTCTAACGACTCTTCTTTTAACTCATAATCGCGAGGAAGCGACTTTAAAAGTGCGTTATTAACAGCGGTTGCTTGTTCTGCACGCGTTAAATCGCCATCTTCAAAGCCTTCACTACTAACAATATTGCCAATACTAAAATCACCACGGTATGTTGAAATAGCCTGTGATAACTCACTTGGAATGCCATTTTCGTTACGATTGTAGGTAAAGCCATCACTTGATGCCGTATCGTAACCTGCACCCACTTCTATGCCTGCTGTAAATTCATTCGGTGCGGTTTTAGTTCTAATATCTATATTACCGCCACCAAACGCTGCTGGCATGTCTGGAGAGTAAGCTTTTTGAACAGCCATACTTTCAATAATACTTGCAGGGAAAATATCCAGCGGAATAACGTTACGGGTTAAATCTGGGCTTGGGATGTAAGCGCCATTTAAACGCGCACTAGAGTAACGCTCACCAAGGCCCCTAACGTAAATAAACTTACCATCAACAAGCGTTAGGCCTGTCACTCGACGAAGCGCAGATGCTGCATCGCTGTCGCCCGTGCGTGATAATTGTTCAGAGCCTAAAATATCGGCAACAAAGGCTTGGTTTTTACGTTCTTCTACAACTGCCGCAGCGCTCCCTTGTAAACGCGTACCTACAGCAACAACTTCTTCTATTTCTTGTTCGTTTGTTAACTGTTCATCGGCTTGTGCAGCAATTAAGCTAGTCGAATGAGCGACTAAACCTAAACCAATTGCCCAGGTAATTTGATTGAGTCTATGCTTTTTAGACATGAGATAATCCTAATCAGGTTATACAAAAGAGGCGCCTGACGCTTAAATAACAAGCCACAAGGCGCCTTTAATCAGAGGTTATAATGGTGTGCTATTTAGTCAGCATTTGCTGCTGTAACAGCCGCTTCAACCCATTTATACCAGCTAGAGTCTGTATCCTGATCCGATACCGCACCAATGTAGTTTACGCTTTCAAAAAATGAATCGCTTGTGCTTAAGTCTGTTGCAGTAACAGTTACTTCTGCAGCTGCTGTGTTCGTTGCAAAACCGTTATCTGCAAGTACGGCAACATCATCAGTTAAGATTTGGTTAGCACCGTCATTTTCAAACCACGCTGTTTTTGTTTGACCTTCTAATGGGCCGCTTGCAAACGTATCTGTATCTGTAAAGTTTGCAGAACACGCCATTACAGAGCTTGTGAATGAGATTTTATCTGCTTGTGCTTCACCGTCGCCTGAGAACTCAATACATTGCGTGTTAGTTGCGTTTTGCTTAACGATAACTGTGTTGTAAATGCTTGAATTAAATTGGTCATCAAACTTGTAAGCTTGTGAAGGGTCGTCATCACGTACCGAGTTACCATCTGTAGTTACAACCGTTACATTGGCAACCGTTGGGTTAGATGGAGACACTTGCTCGGTAGAAGAACCTTTAACACCATCAGACTCAAAGCCATTGTTACCCATGTTAACTACAGTGCCGTCATTTAGTGTCACAGTACCGTGTTGAATAAATAAGTACTGAGCTTTACCTTGCCAACCTGCGTCAAAGTCAAACGAATCATCTTGTGTATCTGTTACCGCCACGTGTTTAAGCGTTGTAGCACCACCAAAAATTTCAATACCGTCATCAAAACCTTGGTGAATGTGTAGGTAATCAAACTCAGAACCAGAGCCAACTGCATTTAGTGTTAGTGAATTCAAATCATCGCCTTCACCACCAACGCGAGGGCCTGAACCTGCGTACCAAATTTTAGCCCATTTAATATTACCGCTAGAGTCTGCATTATCGTTACCACCAAAGTAACTTGTAATACCTTCAGAGGCTACGTTACACGTACCACCGTCACGCTCTGCATCAGTACATTGGTCAGTAATGCCGTTACCATTAATGATGATACCGCCCCAATCTGCGTAGCGTGCGCCTTCGCCAGCTGTATCAAAACGGTCAAACGCGTTTGCCGAAGTAAATACAACCGGCTTTTCTTCAGTACCTACCGCTTGAATTTTTGCACCACGTGCAATACGTACAATTGCTTCACCTGAGCCAAATGCTAAAACGGCACCTGGTTCAACGGTCATTGTTGGACCATTTGCTGGTACTTCAAAGCCATCTACAGTGCTGCCATCTTCGCCAATTTGTAATGCATCTTCAAAAACGTGAACACCGCCATCAGGTAGCTCAGCGAAAGTAATGTTGCTTGTGATAGAAATTGTTTTGCTTGCAAACGAGTCGTTGTATAAACAATCAATGCCACTTACTACGCCTGTTACCGTACCTGCATCTGATTCGTAGCTTGCACAAACAGCTTCTTCTTCAGTTGTTGAACCAGTTGTATTGTTTGAATTATTAACACTGTTATCTGTTGACGAGCTGTTATCGTTTACAGTAGGTGTAATTTCGATATCGCCGCCACAGCCAGCTAGTGTCATTGCAGTTGCTACTAGGCTGACCTTAAATAAATCAGATAATTTCATTGTTCACTCCGTTAAAGTATTTAATTATTTTGTTAGTGCATTAAGTAAAAACTTAAGTCACTTTAAGGCACGATACTCATGCATTAAGGTGACCTGAGTTATCGGATGCAAATAAGATACTGTAGAGATATGACAAACCAGTTACAGTTTAGTAACCATAAGATGACAATAGTAATTAATTTAAATTCAACAACTTAAATATTTTAACAACGAAAAAAACCGCCCTAAGGCGGTTTTGGTGTTGCGATTATGAAATAGGTAAACGCTTTATTATTTGTAAAATAGCGTTAGGGTATAAAGTTAAAGTAACGCGGCTTTAAGTGTTTGCGCATGCACTTTTTCACGCTTAACATATTTAATCCACTGCTTTGCTAAACGCTGTGATTTATCATGCTTTTGGGCTTGTTCAAACGCTAAAATAGACGCATCAAAATTTTGCATATTGTACTGTGCCATACCTAGCGCAACGTAAGCGTTTGATTCAAAATCAAGGCCGCCTTTATCAAGCGCCTTACGCGCAGCATCAGCCGCTTCTTCGTATTGCTCAGTGTTAACAAACACTTCTGCTAGGCGTTGATCGTACTTACCATGCTCTGATAGGTCAGCCGCTTTTGCAAAGTAGCTAATCGATTTTTCATCTTCTTTAGCTTGGATCATGGCCTCTGCAATAAAGGCATAGTTTTTCGCTGATTTTTCTACAATGCCTTTTTCTATCGCATCACTCATTGTTTTAGCTGCTTTGTATGCCAGGCCGTTATAAAGGTAAGTTTGCGATAACTGTCGTAAATCAGACTTGGTTTTTAAAAAGCCTTGTTGATACGCCGCTTCGATTACGGCTAGTTGCTCTTTTTCTTTGCCGGTTTCTCCGTACATACCAGCTAGCTGAACCCAATACTCTGGTTTATTGTAAAGTTTGACCATGCGCTCAAGCACTGCCACTACTTTATCTGTTTGATTAAGTGAGTAATACATAGCGCGCTGAAGTACCAGCCAGTTTTCTTTAGGCGTTTTGCCTTCGCTGTCGCTAAGAGCAATAACTTGATTGATATACTCAAGCCCCTTTGGGTATTCTTTTAACTGGTAGTAAGTTTGCGCTCTAAGTAAGTAATACCCTTCTGTAATAGGTTTGGTATTTATTTCATCCCACTTATCTAAAAACGCGATAACTTTTTTATACTCGCCGTTGGCCATTGCAAGCTGCGCTAGGCTAAACGTGGTGCTTAAACGTAATGATTCAGGAATAGCCTCCTCGGCTACCACTTTTTCAAACGAGGCAATGGCTTTTGGTAAATCATTTTCGTTGTAATAAATAAAGCCATAAAAGTTATGCATCATGGCAATTTCGTACGAGTTCATACTTGAAGCTCGCTCTTGAATGCTATCAAGTGCTTCAAGGCCGGCTTTTACATCGCCATCATCAGCGAGCTTTTGCGCACGAGCAAGCTGGCTATAAACCTTTTCGCGCAGTGCAGGTACACGCTTTGTTTTTTGTTCTTGCTCTGCATGGGCAGTTGCTACGTTTAGCCCCGGCACAAGGCTTAGCGTACTTGGCACAACAATACTTGCACTGATCGCGGCAGTGCAAAATAATGCCAGTTTTAAATTTTTAGCTGTAGGTAGTAATTTCATAATCGCCTCGCTATTTCATCCAATTAAGATAAGTTAACCATTAATTTGGAAAGATATTTTGTTTTGAACACCCGCTACTTCAACGGCTTCACCATTGACTACGCGCGGTTTATATTTAAATTTAAGTGCGGCATCCATCGCTGCTCTATCAAACAGTGACTCAGGAACCGCTTTTACTACTTGCGGGTCACGTACAGTACCTTGCTTAGTTACTGTAAATTCAACAATTACATAGCCTTCAATACCACGCGACAAAGCACGACGCGGATACACTGGGGCTACTTTTACAATAGGTAGGTATTCACCATCACTTGTTTCAAGCGCTAAGCCACCCGCTAGGTCAACATCGCTGCCTACATCCGCGCCAAAATCAAAATTATTGCTGGCCGCGTTTGCATCATTATTTTGCATTTGCGGCGACTCCATAGGCGGTGGTGGCTCTTTTGGTGTAGGTGGCTTTTGCGGTTTACGCTCTTTCTTTTGTACCGTTTCTTCTTTTTTCAAACGTACAAAGTCTAAAACGTTTCCTTTTACTGGCTCCGACATGGCACCTTCACCACCGGTGATCAGTGCCTGCATGCCTAAAAAAAGCATAAAGGTCACTACACCCGCTACTATTAATGCTACTAAATATCGCAACATGGCTAACCCTTAAGACGCATCTTGTGCAGCAATTGAAACATCAAACGCACCTGCAGCACGCGACGCATCCATTACTTTGATTAACATATCAGTGGTGGCTTTTTTATCAGCTTGAATAACCACGCTCCCTTGTGGATTTTCTGCTTTTAAGCGTTCGATATTGGCTTGCACTGCACGTACATCGATTTGACGTTTATTAATCCAAATCTCGCCTGTATCAGAAATAGCCACTAAAATATTAGCGCGTTCTTTTTTAACCGCTGTTGCGGCTTCTGGGCGGTTTACATCAATACCGGCTTCTTTAACAAACGAGGCGGTAACGATGAAGAAAATAAGCATGATAAATACAACGTCTAACATTGGGGTCATGTTAATTTCTTCAGCTTCGTCTTCTTGTAATAGGTTTCCTAACGGGGCTCTCATTTTTATTCTCCTAGGATGAGCGACTCTATAAGCCGCTTATCAAAATGTTACTTAATGGTCTAAAACCATGCTGTCTTCAAGTAGTTCAACTTCGCGCTTGGCTCTGCGCTGTAAAAACGTAGAGGCAAATACACCCGAAAGTGCGCCAACCATACCTGCCATGGTTGGAATAGTTGCTTTAGAAACACCTGATGCCATAGAGCGCGCACTACCCGTACCGGTAATTGCCATTACATCAAATACTTCAATCATTCCCGTTACTGTGCCTAACAGGCCAAGTAGCGGACACAATGCAACCATTACATTTATCAGTGCTAAGTTGGTGTCTAAACGCATTGAAGCACGTGAAATCATCGCCTGGCGTATTTGCTCAGCATTCCAGCTATTGCGCTCTGCACGGTTTTTCCACTGCGCTTTTACGTTTTGCTTGTAACTACGAAAACCTTTGAAAAAATAAATAAATCGCTCGAGTATCAATAACCACATCGCGAAGATTAACACCCCGATGACCAAGAGGACTTGGCCACCAGTGTCGAGAAAATCACGGATAGCATTGATTGAGTCAATCAATAGCACCATGGTTTATGCTCCCTTCTCGCTTCGCTGTGCGATAATACCTGCGCTTTGCTCTTGAATAGTAAGCAAAATATTTTTAGCGCGTGTATTAAGTAGGGTGTATAAAAATACCGTAGGAATTGCCACAACTAAGCCTAGCACCGTTGTTACCAATGCTTGCGAAATACCACCAGCCATTAGTTTAGGGTCACCTGTACCAAATAATGTGATTGCTTGGAAGGTGTTGATCATACCGGTTACTGTACCTAGTAAACCTAGCAGCGGCGCCACCACCGAGATGATTTTAATAAGCGTTAAATTACGCGTTACTTTTGGCATTTCACGTAAAATAGCTTCGCTTAATTTAAGCTCTAATGTGTCGTGGGCAACATCAGGGAACTGATCTTTTACTTTCATTACGCGGCCAAGTGGGTTGTCATCGCGTGCTACATCATCTTTAAGTTGACGACGAATTTTACCGCCCATAATCAGTAATGAGAAAAAACGTTCAAGTGAGATAAGTAAAGCAATAACACCTACACCTAAAATAACGTAACCGACTGTGCCACCTTGGTGTACGCGCTCTTCGGTATCTGGTGCTTGCACTAATAAACCTAAAATTGAGCCACCCGTTGGGTCAAGTGCAAACTGCACAATACCATTTTTTGCATTTTGTAACTCTTCTGCAGTTGCAGTAAAACGTGCTACAGGCTGGCGATTTAACTCGCTTAAGGTATTTGTTACTGGGTTAAATTCTAGGTATTTACCGTTAGAGATTAAGTTAAAAGCACCTACACGTACCACTTCTTGTTGTGCTTTTTCACCACCTTGTACAATTACATCGGTAGTAAAGCGGCTTACTTTACCTTGCTCTGTCATTTCGCGTTGTAGCTCAAACCATACTTTTTCAATATCTTCGATAGAGGCAAGCTTTGAAGTAGAACCCATTTTTTGTGCTAGCTCATCCATAAATGTGCTACGACCCGCAATTTCAGCTGATACCACAGAGGTAGCGAACTTATTGCTAGAATCACCAGCAACTTGCTGAAGCACACCAAATAGCTCTTTTAAAGAACCCATTCGTTTAGACAGTGTATCTGTTAAGTTAGCAAGTTTGATTTCGTTTTCTTCAAACTGTGTTTCTAAGCGCTCAGACTCAGCAAGCATTTGATTACGTTTTGCTTGTGTGTTGTTAAGCATTTGCACTTGTTCGTTTTGGCGCGCCATAAATTCTTGTTCGCGTTGCTTGTTTTGCGCGCTTTGAGCCGATTTTCCTTCTTCAAGTGTTTTTAATAGTGAGTCTAAGTCCATAGGCTCAGCTGCCACACTTGCGCCTGCAAAGCTTAGGCTTGCAGCAAAAAGGGCCATTTTTGTCATTTGAGTAAACAGTTTCATCTTCAACCTCTTATTCTGCTGCGTGTACTGGCAGAGTTAACATATCTGGGGCAAGTTGCTTACGTGCGATACGTAAACCTTTGTTGATTTGGCTAATTGTTGAGTCTGGTAAAGTAACAAACGATTTTGTTTCTTCATCCCAGCTACCAGCTTGCTTACCATCACGTGTTAAATAAATAAGCTCTAAGCGGCCAATGCGTAAAAAGTCTACTTCACGCTCTTTACCGTCTACCGTTAACAGTGAGGTGTAGGCTTCAATAGTGCGACCGTAATCAACTTCTACTTGGTATGCTTCTAATACGCGGCGGAATTTTTCGCTTGAGTTAATATCTGCACGGTCCATCATGGCGTTTAAAGAGCTAATACGCTTAGTGCGCTCTTCTTGCAAAAATGGCACATCAAGTGCTACAAATTGCTCAAGCCCTTCAATCATGCGCAGCATTAGTGGTGTGATCTGACGCTCAATAATAGAGACCTGATCCATTGAAAGGTTAAGTGACTCCATTTCTTCAATTTGGTTATTTAACTGTTTAGTTAATTGCGCGTTATAAACAGTTAAACCATCAATTTCTTTATTAAGGGTTTTAAACTGTTGAAGACGTCCTTGCATTGAATCAGCAATCTTGTCTATTTTTGTTTGTGATTGCGCAGCTGATTTATTTATTTCACTGCTTTTATCGATAACCTTTTCTAAATCATTGGCATGTACTGCAGCACTTGCTGCTACAATACCAGCTAAGATCAATGGTTTAACGCCTTTCATCGCATACACCTTTACTCGTTAATTAGCGGATTTGCTAGTTTGTTGTTTTAGCCTAAACTGACTTGTTTTAGGCTAAAGATTTTCAATGAGTGAAATTGTATAGATGAATAATGACAGGCATGTTGCGCAAAAAAGTCTATTTTGTTACAGCTGTAACATTTGCGTCTTATATCGAAGTGTTTATATGCAAAGCGTGTATTAAAGCAGCAAATACACGCATTTTGGCTAGTTGTTAAGCTAATAAAGCGTTAATTGTGTTTAGTGTTTGCTGGTGATCGGTGTAATTTATTTTAATTGCAATGGCTTTATTATCAGTTATTAATACTAACGAAGGAAAGCCTTGTATTGGCAA
>NZ_DCYU01000067.1:0-4056 GCF_002331165.1 Pseudoalteromonas sp. UBA2102 | reverse complement strand
GATATCCCTAATACAGTGGCAAAAGCGGTCACCGCAGCGGCTAATATGGGCGTTTGGATGGTAAACGTTCATGCATCAGGTGGTTTTGAAATGATGAATAAGGCAAAGCAGGCACTTGAAAAGTTTGGTGATAAAGCACCTTTATTAATTGCAGTGACAGTGCTAACCAGCATGGACGAAGCTGAACTAAAGCGTTTGGGTGTTGAAAAATCAGCGCAAGAACAAGTTATTCATTTAGCTAAATTAACAAAAGAAGCAGGGCTTGATGGCGTAGTATGTTCTGCCCAAGAAGCGAAAGCGCTAAAAGCACAATTAGGTAGCGCGTTTAAGCTAGTTACTCCAGGCATTCGCCCTGCTGGTAGTGATGTGGGTGACCAAAAACGCATTATGACACCTAAGCAAGCTATTGAAGCGGGTAGCGATTACTTAGTGATTGGTAGACCGATCACACAATCGTCAGATCCGGTACAAACTTTATCCGATGTTAATAAGTCGCTGGTTTAAGTTAACAAAAAGCAATTATTTAGTGCTAAACCCCTTTTATGAATACATTTTTATGCTACATTAGTACTAAGAATGCAGTAAGGGGTTTATTTTGAAGTTAATTTTTGGATCTATTTTAATTGTTGTTGCAGGTTTTTCAGTAAATAAATATGTTTTTTCTAGTAAAGCTTATGATGGAGTAGCGACGATTACTGACTTAGTCGCAAATTACCCTGTCGATTTATTTGAATTTAAGCAAACCATGCATGGCTACGCACACCACTTATGCTATAAAAATGAAGAGCGCTTAACGCGCCAAAACGTAACTACGTCAGATTGCATTTCAAATCACGACGACAAACAAAGTGAATGTGAAAATAAAGTATTTAGGTTGGCGCCACTAAGTTTAGAAACCAAAGCTGAGATACTTGATTATTCAAAGCAATATACAGAATGTACGTTGCCGTATAAGCGTATTATGGGCTAGTGCCTATTAGCAATTCCCTAATTATTTTTGAAGGGAAAACCAAGTGTTAGCTTTGTTTAAAAATTTCATTTGCGCGAAGGTGAGGGCAGAGAATAGGGCAATATAAGTGCCGTTAGTGATAATAGCTAAATAACGTTTTTTATTCATCAAAACGTTTTATCATCTTTGAATAAGCATTTAATTAGACTATTTAGAAAAAATTTAACTATAAGCGCCAACATAATATTAGCGCTTATAAATAGGTTTACGACTATTTTAAGCGGATAGATTTGGCTTCTATGTCTATCAAGCCTTGCTTAAATAAACCACCAATGGCTTTTTTGTAGTTAGCTTTACTGGTTGAAAATACTTTTTTGATAAGCTCAGGATCAGATTTATCACCAATGGCTAGTATGCCGCCCTCGTTTTTAAGCTTTTCCATTATTTTATCGCCAAGTTCACTTACTTTACCCATGCCTGGCTTTTCAAGTATAACGTCGATTTTTCCGTCTTCACGTACTTTTTGAACAAACCCTTTAAGCTTTTGCCCTACAAATAAGTTTTTAAATACCATGTTGTAAAACACAACACCAAAGTGAGACTCTTCAATAAGCACTTTGTAGCCAATATCTGTTTTTCCAGCAACAATTAAATCAACTTCTTGAAGATGTGTGTACTCAGGCTCATCTTTTGATAAAAAGCGATTAAAGTTGCTTGATGCACAAATACGTTGGCTCGCATTATCTAAATATAAGCGAACTAAGTAAGAATGACCTTCTTGCATACGTGGTTTTTGCTCGTTAAATGGAGCTAAAACATCTTTCTCAAGACCCCAATCTAAAAAAGCGCCGATGCTATTTATTTCTTTAACACGAAGCAGTGCGTATTCACCTACTTGGGCATGGGGTTTTTTTACTGTTGCTGTAGGTAAATTGGCGTTATCTAAAAAGATAAAAACGCTTATGCTATCGCCAGCTTCAAGTTCATCTTTAATTTCGTGTTTTGGTAAAAACACTTCCCCTAAATCGTGGCCATCAAGGTAAGCACCTTCATTGCTCACTTCTTTTACAAATAAGGTTTGTGTTGTTCCTAGGTAACTCATAATTATTCCTGCTCAGGCTTTTTTTTACGGCGCATTGGTGAATTGCCATCAATGTTCATCGGGGCTTTTATAGGTGCAGCTGGTTTTTTAGGTTTTGCTTTGCGTTTAACTTGCGGCTTTTTGACCTGTGCAACTTTTTTAGTTTTTACAGCGGCTGTTGCAGGCTTTTTCTCTTTTATACCTTTAAATTTAGCTTTAAGGCCATCAACGCTTGCAAAAACCAACTCGTCGTTCAAAAACGACTTAATTGCTAAGTAGCTTGCCCAGTCTTTAGGGCCTACTAGCGATAATGCATTACCTTTAAATCCGGCGCGGCCTGTACGACCTATACGGTGTACATACTCTTCAGCGTGTTTTGGTAAATCAAAATTGATTACGTGCGTTACACTTAATAAGTCCAATCCTCGCGAAGCAACATCAGTGGTGATCAAAATTTTAAAGTTTTCGCGGCTAAACGAGTCCATGATCTCTAGGCGTTTGCTCTGTGTTAAATCGCCAGCTAAAGCCACCGATTTAAAACCTTTTGCATTTAATGCTTCACTTAAACGGCTGGTATCGGCACGGGTTGCTGTAAATATAATACATTGGCCAACATCATCTTGTTTTAAGAAATGCTCAAGTAACGCTTCTTTATGATCAAGGTGATCGGCTAAATAGAGTGTTTGTTTAATATCACTGTGTTGCTCGTTAGCGGCGCTCAGTGTAATTTGTTTTGGCTTTTTTAATAAATTACGCGATAGGGCATCTACTTGAGCGTGATCTAGTGTCGCTGAAAACAACAATGTTTGGCGCAAGCGGTGATTAGCTTGCTCGTTAATCATTTTCAGCTGTTCAGTAAAACCTAAGTCTAAAATACGGTCGGCTTCATCAAAAATTAATAGCTCTAACCCGCTTAATTGTAATGAGCGTTTTGTGATGTGATCGGCCAAACGCCCTGGGGTTGCCACAACAAAGTGCGGGTCGTTACGAAGGGCTTTAATTTGATCGTTAAAGTTCTCGCCACCGAGTATTTTCACAGCTTTAATGTTTGTGCCCGCAATTAATAAACGCAATTGCGTAAATACTTGCGTTGCAAGCTCACGGGTTGGTGCAACGATGAGGACACGTGGATCGCGTTTACTGAGCGCTTTTTGTTTCATAACTCGCTGAACAGCAGGTAATAAAAACGCTAATGTTTTGCCCGACCCAGTTTTAGACTGAGCAAAAATGTCATGCCCTGCAAGTGCGGTAGGCACTGCATGTGCTTGAATATCTGTGGGCTGGGTGATCCCTTGATGTGCTAATTGTGTTTCAAGGCGAGTATCAATCCCAAGATCAGTAAAGTGCAAAGTCGTGTTCTCCAATGTGCAACTTAAATTAATGGCCGCATTATAGCTTACACAAGGGTTATGCCGACAGTAAAAACCATTCTAACGCGCTATTTTTTGCAATTAATTATAAAAAGCGTAAAATACGCGCCCCATATGCGCCGGATTTACGATTCGGTAAACGCCACTTAAGGCTATCAAAGCAAAATAGGAAGTAAAATGACTGCTGTTCATAAAGATGATGTAACAAACGAGCACTTTGTAGTGTGTGCAATGTACAAATTTGTAGGTTTGCCAAATTTTGAAGCGCTACGTAAACCTCTTTTAGATGTGATGGAAGCAAACGAAGTACGCGGTACTTTATTGCTTGCTGCTGAAGGTATTAACGGTACTGTATCGGCTAAGCGCGAAGGAATAGATAACTTACTTGCGTGGTTAGACACACAAGAAAACCTAAAAGACATAGTGACTAAAGAATCATACGATGATGAATGCCCGTTTTACCGCACTAAAGTAAAGCTAAAAAACGAAATTGTTACTATGGGCGTTGAAGGGGTTGACCCACTAAAAGTAGTGGGAAGCTATGTTAAGCCTAAAGAGTGGAATGCATTAATATCAGACCCTGAAGTGATTTTGATTGATACACGTAACGATTACGAAATTGAAATTGGCACTTTTCAAAATGCAGTCGATCCTAA
>NZ_DCYU01000058.1:0-5901 GCF_002331165.1 Pseudoalteromonas sp. UBA2102 | reverse complement strand
GGGTTCTGCCTAGGGGCGATAAACTCTTTGTTGCTCGGTTTTTACTTAGCCCACTAGGTTACAAACCTCGCGCCGCGATTTGATCGTCCCTAGGTTGAACAAATTTCAATCCGCAAAGTTCAACACGCCCTAAATAACAGCCAACCCATTAGCGCATAGTTAAGCGCGGTATTAACACGCCTAAATTTTATACTTTTAGTAACGCGCTACAGCGGGTAGAATGTAGCTAACAACAATAAAAAAGCATCCATCATGCATGAATTTCATCAATTAACGGCTACTGCGTTAAACGGTAAAACAATTAATTTTAGCGACTTTGAAGGCAAGGTTGTGCTTATTGTTAATACCGCAAGTGAGTGTGGTTTTACTAAGCAGTACGAGTCGCTACAAACTCTTCATAGTAAGTACGCGAAAAACGGATTGGTTATTATTGGTTTTCCATGTAATCAATTTGGTCAGCAAGAGCCAGGCGACGCAACGCAAATACAACAAGGCTGTTTAATTAATTACGGGGTAAGCTTTTTAATGGCCGCTAAGGTGGATGTAAACGGTCGTCACGCCCACCCTGTATTTAGGTATTTAAAATCGGCCTTACCCGGCTTTTTGACACGAAAAATAAAGTGGAACTTCACTAAATTTTTGATAGCGCCCGATGGCACACCTATCAAGCGCTATGCGCCTTTTACAAAACCAGAAAAGCTAGAAACCACTATTCAACAAGCACTCGCTAAATTAAGTGCACAATAAGTAATAAAGAGGCATAAAGCCTCTTTATTGCCAATATTTAGCCTTTAAACATGCGTAAACGCACATTCAAACCCTAATAAAAAGGCGCATTATTTTAACTAGCACAATTTAGTCTATGTAATCGTTTAAGTCGTCTTCACCTAGATTTTTACGCAAACGTTTTTGCTCAAGGTAATCTTCCAACTTCTTTTTCACCTTTTGCTTTTTTTTGTCATGCTGATTACGCCCGACCATTTCGTACTCGTCTTCAACAAAATCATCATCTAGCGCATCGTAACTAAATGTCTTACCCACAACCCACTCCATAAAGTGTTTGAGACCAACTCAGGTTTATTCCTGCACTTGGTAAATTAAAAAAATGTTTAGCGCTAAAATACGAACAAATTAGCACCAAAATAAAGCCACGTGACTATCGTAAATAGCCTTCATGTCAATATTGTGAATAAATAGCGCTAAATTAAGAAAGTGGAAAGTGAGAGTTTTTTATCGTTTCGACAAATAAAATTTATCATTTATTTATTTTTAGTGTTTTTGACTAAAAAGTAGTTTATTTATCAAAATTAAAAATCATTAAAAACACACAAATTTCATAACCTTCTGTTTTAAAATAAAAATAAATAATGGCACCAAACTTGTTAATACTTAGCTGTCATCAACAATTATTAGAGAATAAACATGAAAAATTTACTATTAGTAAGCGCTTTAATTTGTACACCCGCTGCAATGGCACATAACGATAACAATGCGGGCATTTCGTTTAGCAATGAGCAGTGTAATGTAGAGTTTAAAAACGATGTACGCATTAAACCTAGCGAATTAGAAATTTTTACCGCATCTAATCAATTCATGCGCTTTAACAGCAATGGCAACTTAACTATAAATGGCGAACAAGTATCCATTAACAGCGAACAGCGCCAAGCGCTTACCCAGTATTCTGACAACTTACGTACGCAGCTACCTGAGGTCGCTAATATTGCCCTAGACGGAGTAAAAATAGCCGGTGTAGCATTAGAGGAAGTAGCCAACGCATTTAATATTGATGGCCTTGATGACTTGTCTGGCCTGATGGACGATATAAGACTTGAAGTAGAAAACACCTTTTATCAACAAGGTACGTTTGTAATGGGCCAACAAAGCTTTAATCAATTTGGTGAAAACTTTGAACACCAATTTGAGGAGCAAATAGAAACCGTGGTTGAGTCTGCCGTTATGCAATCAATGGGCAGTATTTTAGTTGCTTTAGGCTCTGAGCTGCTTGGTTCGGGTGGAGATATGGATGCATTTGAGCAACGCATGGAAAATATGGGCGCGCAAATAGAAGAAAAAGTAGAGCTGCATGCCAGTGCGCTTGAAAAGCGTGCCAACTCTTTATGCGACAGCTTTGCCAACATAGCACAGCAAGAAGAGCAATTAGTAGCGCAGTTACCCCAGCTAAAAGGCTACGAGTTATTTACCATTAAACAAAATTAATACACCGCACCGTATTTAACATCCCTTTAGCAGCACTTGTATATTAGGTGCTGCTTTTTTATTCTTTTAGCGTGTGAGCCAACGCTCCTAACGTGGTAATAGCCTGCTCTATTTTTTCGCTCCACTGCACCCCGTAACTTAGCCTAATACAGCTTTTATACTTATTACTTGCTGAAAAAATAAGTCCGGGGGTTATGCTAATACCAGCTTCTAGCGCCAGTAAAAATAACTTTTGACTGTCTACCCCTTGGCCTAAATCAAGCCAAATAACACACCCACCTTTAGGGTCACTAATACGCGTATTTTTAGGCATCGCGTTTAATAAGCACCACCGCATGCGCTCTTTGTTATTACGTAAGCGCTGCCTAAGTACTTTTAAATTACGGTCATACTCACCACTGGCAATAAACTCAGAAAGCGTCCACTGATTTATTAGTGAGGCAGAGCAACTTAATGCACGCTTATGGCGGCGCGCTTGTCCAGCAAACTTGCCTGCTATTAACCAACCTACTCGATAACTTGGTGCAGCCGTTTTTGAAAACGAGGCGCAACTGATCACAAGCCCCTTTTTTGAATACGCTAAAGCGGGCGTGCCACGCTTGGCAGTAAAGTGCAGATCACCGTACACATCATCTTCTATAAGAACAACATTATGTGACTCTATTAAGTCCACCATTTGCATGCGGCTTTCATCGCTCATAAAGCTGCCAACCGGGTTATTTATTGCGGTCGAAAACAAGCATGCTTTTATATCATGTTGTTCAAGCGCTTGAGCTAGGTCGTTAAGCCAAATACCATTGTCGGGGCATAGCGGGATTTCAAGCGCCTTTAATCCTAAGCTCTCTATTAGTTCAATAATGCCGTGATAACACGGGGTTTCAATTGCAACCACATCGCCGGGCTTAGTAACACACTTAAGTGCGATAGCCAGCGCCTCTTGCGCGCCATTGGTGATCACCAGTTCATCTATATTTACACCAATACCAAAGCCTAAGTATCTATGCACTAATTGCTTTTTAAGCGCAGCAAAACCATCAATAGGGCCATAATTAATAACACTCGCCCCAGCAATTGTCATAACCCGGCGCATGGTACGGGCTAAAGCTTTATCGGTAGGCGCTGCAGCAACGGGATTGGCAATACCAAAGGCAATTATATTAGGTTGATGAATAGCGCTGTATACCTGCTCTATTAATGCTTGTTTATTTACAGTGACAGGCTCACGGCTTAGTTTTACACGCTTTGGCAAACTGTAAACTGTATTAAGCACCGTTAAAAAGTAGCCCGATTTTTCACGTGCCTCTACTAACCCTTGATCTTCTAACGCTTGATACGCTTGCTTAACCGTCGGAATGCTAATATTTAAGTTACTGGCCATTTTACGAAGCGAAGGAAGCTTTTCCCCAGGTAGTAACACCTTTTGTGCTTGCATGTCTTTAATTAGCTCAATAACTTGTTGATATAAAAACTCGGCTTTTTGCTTATTGGCAGCTGGCTGCATATCTCGCCTCAAATCTGTATAGGTTACATTTATACTTTTCTGTATATGGTAAGTATACAGATAGACTCTAAAATAACCACTCAATCGGTTTTTTTAGAGGTTTGCCATGAAAAGCGCAGCGCTATATCTCACAACAGTGTTAATTTGGGGCTCTACGTGGCTCGCGATTTCGTTTCAGCTAGGCGATATTGCTGTGGAGCTTTCTTTGTTTTATCGCTTTGCCATAGCAGCTGCATGTATGTGGCTATTTGTGGCCTACAAAAAGCCTAATATGCGATTTTCGTTAGTCGATCATGGCTTTTTTGCTTTATTGGCCATTTCTAACTTTGGCTTAAATTATTTGCTTTTGTATTGGGCACAAAACTACCTCTCATCGGCAATGGCCTCTATTGCATTTTCAATGTTGCTAATAATGAACATAGTCAACACCCGTTTATTTTTTGCAAAGCCCATTGCCAAACGTATTTACTGCGGCGCGCTAATCGGCGTGGTGGGTATTATTTGTCTGTTTTGGCCGCATTTACTGCAATTCGACTTGAGTAATGGGGCGTTGGTCGGGTTACTACTTGCCCTTGGGGGTACCTTTGTGGCTTCATTGGGCAATATGATTAGTGTACGTAATTCTAATCATCAAATAGGTGTGCTGCAGGGTAACGCATGGGGCATGTTATATAGCGCAGTAGGTTTAGCCGTTTATGTATTAATAAATGGTATAACGGTCAGTTTTAGTGCCCCTACCAGCTATTCGCTGTCGCTATTGTATTTATCGGTTTTTGGCACTGTGATTGCATTTGGCTGCTATTTTGCCTTGTTAAAAAACATTGGCCCTGAAAAAGCAAGCTACGCCATAGTGCTGTTTCCGCTAGTGGCCGTTGCATTAAGCAGCTTTTTTGAAGGCTTTGAATGGCATGCAAACACCTTTGCCGGCTTTAGTTTAGTACTACTGGGTAATGCAATTGTACTTACCCCCACAAAAAGAATTAACGCCTTTTTAGCAAGCCGCAGCGTTGCTAAAAATGGCTCCGTCCCCAGTTAGAGGCGTTTTTAACGCACTAACACAAAAGCGCCTACCCTACTGTAGGCGCTTTTTTATTGGTATATGAAAATTAATAGCCTGCTCCTGGATAGCAATAACCGCGGGCGTAACACCTACTAGCTCGCCATCGGCCTCAATTAATAAATCTCTAGTATTAATATGCGCCTGTTTGAGTTGGCTATAAGTAAGCTTTTTTAAAGTATGGTGGCGCTTAAAAATTAATTTAATAAAGCTATATAAATGATCAACAAGACTACCCGCTTGCATTTGGTAGCAATCAAGCAGTCCATCATCAATTTTAGCCCTAGGTGCTATTTTAATGCCGCCACCAAAATACTGAGAGTTCGCAAATACAGTTATTAAATTTTGATAGCTACATTGCTTATTTAAAAATGCTCCACTTAGTGTGCTTGCTTTGTAAGTAAAGAGCGATTTTAAACTCGTCCACTTATAGCGCCAAGCTGACATGCTTTGTAAATGACCCAACTGCTTAATTACATGAGCATCAAAACCAACACCAGCCACATTAATAAAGTAACGAGTATTAATTTTACCTACATCAATTAAGTGTGTGGGGGCATTAAAAATAGCGTTTTGCCACTGTTTAGCAGTGCAATGAAAGCGACGGGCAAAATCGTTGCCCGTACCACAAGGTAATATTGCCAAACTACATGCACTGTCAATCACACCATTAAGTGCCAAATTAAGCGTGCCATCGCCTCCAATAACCACTGCTATTTGGCTTTTTTGTGCATTCAATTTAACGTTTGCTAAGTCGTACTCAAAATTACCTGTCGTTTTAACCGTAATATAGAGAATATTTTTCTTCTGGCATGTTTTTTTAAGCCAATCGAGGTGATCTAACACCACACTTTTTACGCTCGGTTTAACTATTATTAACAACTGCAAGTAATTTATCTCCTATTAGCCAGTACACCAGCATAAATAAGAATTAAGTTAAAATTAATTTATCTGAATAATTAATCATAAAAGTGCGTAAAAATTTACTAAAAACATTAACAAATACAAAAAATACTTATAAAACAAATCAAAACCTAACTCCCCTGATTAAATAACTATGCAAAATGTGCACTTAGTAGTTTTAATTAAAAACAAAACAATGCAAATTCAGATAAAAATAACTAAT
>NZ_DCYU01000080.1:6545-7362 GCF_002331165.1 Pseudoalteromonas sp. UBA2102 | reverse complement strand
CCTGCCATCGGAATTTTAACTAACACGTCGCAATGCTCACGCGTTAAACGGCGCATGCCCTCGCCCTCTGCTCCCATTACTATTGCCATTGGCCCAGTAAGGCTTGCATCAAACACGTGGGTGTCTGTTTCGCCAGCTGTGCCCACAACCCATACGCCTGCATCTTTAATTTCGCGAAGCGTACGCGCCAGGTTTGTTACCTGAATAAGCGGTACGGTTTCGGCTGCGCCACAGGCTACTTTACGTGCTGTGCCGTTAAGCTTGGCCGACTTATCTTTAGGTACAATTATAGCGTGTACACCTGCTGCATCTGCGCTACGTAGGCAGGCACCTAAATTGTGCGGATCGGTTATGCCATCTAGTACTAGTAAAAACGGCGTGTCTTCGCGAGCAATGATCTCATCTAAATCTTTTTCGTTGTAAACACGCGCAGCTTTTACATTGGCAATAATGCCTTGGTGCTGCTCATCGTTTGCTTTGTTATCTAGCGCTTTTCGCTGCATAAATTGTACAGAAATACCAAATTTACGTGCTTCATTAATAATCGGGGATAAGCGCTTATCATCACGACCTTTTAGGGCATAAATTTCTAAAAAACGCTCTGGCTCTTTTGCTAAAATTGCTTCAACAGAGTGAAAGCCAAAAATTAATTCATTACTCACGTATTTTTTGCTCCTGGGCTATTACGTTTACGGGCATTTTTGCCTGGTCTTTTAGGCTTTTTAACTGCCTTTTTTTTCGGTTTTTTCTTAGCGGTGGTTTCAGCGGCTTTTTTACCGGCTGGCTTTGCGCCAGACTTACCCGCTGGTTTGCCTTT
>NZ_DCYU01000080.1:0-6199 GCF_002331165.1 Pseudoalteromonas sp. UBA2102 | reverse complement strand
TTTTACCAGCTTTGGGTTTTTCATCGCCTGATGTGTTTTTTCCAGGGATTTTACCCGCTTTAAGCTGCGATCTTACACTTGCTGGTGCATGGCTTGATTTACCGCGCCCTGCTCCTTTAGCTGAGCCACGGCGACGCGCGTATCTATCTTGAGCTACATCACCACTGAGCGTTAAATTTATACGGCGCTCATCTAAACTTACCGAAGCAACTTGTACCGTTACTTTATCGCCAAGGCGGTAAACGGTATGTGTATGCTCGCCAATTAGGGTGTGTTTTGCACCATCATGATGGAAGTATTCATCACCTAAATTAGTAACATGGATCAGCCCATCAATTTGTAAGTCGTCTAGGCGTATAAATAAACCAAAGTTAGTAACGGATGAAATAACCCCGTTAAACTCATCACCCACGTGGTCTTGCATAAACTCACATTTAAGCCAGTCGGCAACTTCACGCGTTGCGTCGTCTGCGCGGCGCTCGGTGGTTGAACACTGCTCGCCTAGTTGGTCTACTTCATCATCGGTGTACGCGTATGCGCCCGATGTTTGCTGACCTTGTGCTTTTATTACCGCTTTAATTGCACGGTGTACCACTAAATCAGGGTAACGGCGAATCGGTGAGGTAAAGTGTGCATACGCAGGCAGCGCCAAGCCAAAGTGGCCTATGTTATCTGGCTGATAAACCGCTTGCTTCATTGAACGAAGTAGCATGGTTTGAATAAGCTCGGCCTCTGGGCGGTCGCCTAAACGGGCTAACACTTGGGTAATTTCTTTCGGTGTTGGCTCATCACTTAATGTGCTTTGAATGCCAAGCTCACTTAAAAACTGAGTAAAGTTACCTAGTTTTTCTTGATCTGGCTCATCGTGCACACGGTAAAGCGCACTGGCTTCGTGTTTTTCTAATAATTTAGCCGCCGATACATTGGCTAAAATCATACATTCTTCAATCAGTTTGTGCGCGTCGTTACGAACAACCGGCACAATTGATTCTATTTTACGGTGTGCGTTAAATACAAAACGCGTTTCGAGCGTTTCAAACTCAATAGCACCACGGGTTTGGCGCGCCGACTTAAGCGCCATATACATTTGCTGTAAGTCAGTTAAATGTGGCACAACAGGTGCGTATTCTTCGCGTAGTTTTTCATCGCCTTGTAAAATGGCATTTACTTTGGTGTAGGTTAAACGCGCATGCGAGTTCATCACCGCTTCGTAAAACTTATAACCCGAAAGCTTACCTGCGTCTGATACAGTCATTTCGGCCACCATACACAGGCGGTCTACTTTAGGGTTAAGCGAACATAAACCGTTCGACAACACTTTTGGCAGCATTGGAATTACTTGCTCAGGAAAATACACTGAGTTACCGCGAGCAATCGCTTCTTTATTTAGCGGCGTGTTCATACCTACATAATGCGATACATCGGCAATGGCTACCCATAAGCGCCAGCCGCCAGATTTTTTACGCTCACAATATACGGCATCATCAAAGTCGCGGGCGTCTTCACCATCTATGGTGACCAGTGGCAGGTCGCGTAAATCTACACGGCCTTGTTTGTCGGCTTCATCAACAAACTCACCTAAATGAGCAACTTGTTCTTCCACTTCTTCTGGCCAAACATGAGGAATATCGTGATTGCGCAGTGCCACTTCTATTTCCATACCTGGCGCTAAATGCTCGCCCAGTACGTCAATAATTTTACCTACCGCGTTCATGTTACGGCTAGGATTTTGAGTGATTTGCACTTGCACCATTTGGTTATGGCGTGCGCCGTTTTCACTGCCTGGCAGAATAATAATATCTTGAGTAATACGTGGGTCTTCTGCTACAACAACTGCAATACCATGCTCAACAAAATAACGCCCTACAATAGGTGCGCGCTCGTTGGTGAGTACTTTAATTATGCGGGCATCACATTTTGATCCTGAGCCACGTTTTGTGCCTTTAGCAAGTACGATGTCGCCGTGCAGCACCATGTTCATTTGATGCTTGGCTATAAACCAATCTTTGCTCTCGCCTTCAACTTCTAAAAAGCCAAAACCGTCTCTGTGGCCAATTACTTTGCCTTTGGTTAAACCGGCTTCGTCAATTAGGGCGTAACATTTAAACTTATTAAAATACAATTGGCCATCGCGCTCCATGGCACGAAGGCGGCGCTTAAATGCAATTTGGCGTTCGGTATCGTTTACAGCTAATTCATCACAAAGTTGCGTGAAGTTAGCAGGTTTTGAACGCTCTTGAAGGTGAGTAAGTATAAACTCACGACTAGGGACTGGGTTTTCGTACTTTTCTTGTTCTCGGCTGAGATTTGGATCTTGGTTTGACATTCACTATCTTGTTAGTTGGTTATGTAGGTATTTTAACCCATATACGTAAAATGAGACAGGTAAAAGCGTATGAAACTTTTAATAAACCGCTTTAATAAGTAAAAC
The DNA here is from genome assembly GCF_002331165.1 of Pseudoalteromonas sp. UBA2102. Classification (NCBI taxonomy): domain Bacteria; kingdom Pseudomonadati; phylum Pseudomonadota; class Gammaproteobacteria; order Alteromonadales; family Pseudoalteromonadaceae; genus Pseudoalteromonas; species Pseudoalteromonas sp. UBA2102. Next base: position 3,768 of record NZ_DCYU01000080.1, on the reverse strand, counting down.
ATACGCTTAATGGCCTTAATCATCACTTAATATAAGCGCAATTATAACCAGCCTTTTTGCTTTGCAATACGCGCTGCATCTACGCGGTTAGTGGCATTGAGCTTTGCGATAGCATCGGATAAATAATTACGTGTTGTGCCTTCGCTTATAAACAGCTGTTTGGCTATGTCGCTTGTTTTTAAGCCATCGCTTGCAAGCTTAAGTGCTTTGCGCTCTTTATCGGTGAGCGGGTCGGCATCATCAAGCGCGTTAATGGCAAGCTCTGGGTCTATAACCTTTTGCCCTTGCATTACTTTTTTAAGTGCATTGATAAGCTCATCACTTGGTGCTTCTTTTAAAATGAAACCTTTAACGCCTAGGGCGAGCGAGCGCCTAATATAACCAGCTCGCGAAAACGTGGTCATAATAACCATTTTAATGGTTGGGAACGTGGCCGCTATTTGCTCACTTAGCTCTATACCGCTCATGTGTGGCATTTCAATATCGGTTAAAATTATGTCTGGCAATGCCTCATCGGCCAGTGCTTTTATTGCATTAAGGGCATCTTGGCCGTTACTCGCCTGGCCTATCACTTCAATATTAAAATCAAGGCTTAACAATGCCCCTACAGCGTCGCGCACGAGTGCTTGATCTTCCACTAAATATACTTTGATCATTGTTAATCCTTAGCTGAAATTGGCAGCATTACGTTTAAAGTAAACTTCTCGCCACAGGTAAACGCGGCATGGCCATTAAGTTGCTCTGCACGCTCTTTAATACCATTTAAACCGTTACCTGCGTTTAACGTGCTGCAAGGTGCGTTATCAACCACACTTATATGCAGCTGATGCTGTGTTTGCTCTATACTTATTTCGCCGTTTTTATTACTGCTATGGCGTAATAAGTTAGTTACCGCTTCTTTAATTATAAGCCCTGCGATCCCTTCTACTTTAGGGGGTAAGGTATTTAATACAACATTAAAGTTAACGTTAAAGTCTTGCTCTATTAGCCTTTGTTTAAGCTGGGCTATTTGGCTTATTAAATTAAGTTGTTTTAAATCGCTTACGGCGTTTCTTACATCGCTAAGTAACTGCCTTGCCAGATCTGCCACTTGTGCTATTTCGTTATTGGCTTGTTCGTAGCGCTCTCCTTGATTTAGCTTATTAGCAAGCTCAGCTTTTAAAGCAATAGATGAGAGTGAGTGGCCTAAAATATCGTGTAGGTCGCGCGCTATACGTTCGCGCTCAGCAATGGCAGCTAATTGCTCTAGTTGGTTAGCGCTTTCTTGTTCGCGATTTTTATGCAGGCGCTCTTTTTGAGTTGCTATGCCAAAGGCCAACAGCGCCCCTGAAATTAATAAAGTGCCGGCTAAAAAGTATTTTATGTTTGCTATATCTGCCAAGTAGGCGCTTAACGCCACCGTAAATATAAGGCTAAAAACGGCATATAATCTGCTTTTTTTAGCGTATGACTCACCAGCTATAAACGCGATAAAACCAAATAATGTAGAGGTACCTGTGGTATAAAATGTAGCGCTAAAACATACCACTAACATAATAACAAACAGCGTTGTTATACGCTTTGTTTCACAGTGCATGGCTTTTATGTAAAGCAAAATAAATACAATATAAAACGCCACGCTCATTACAATGGTATTGACTGGCAAGTTAGATAGATTAAAAAGAGTCGGAAGCAAATAAAACCCAGTAAAAATTAAAGGTGCGTATTCCCAAAACTTTTTATTACTGGGCTTTGAAAGCGTGTTTGTTGTACTCATGCCAGTGCCCCTAGTTCATTGTTATTGCTTATAACATTATTTTTATTAATAAATATAAATAACACAAAAATACTAATGAGTATAAAGTAATCATTTATTGAAACACTAAAGCTAAGTGATTCTAAAAACTCGCTAATAGCGAGACTTATTAAAATTAACGTATTCATAGCCACCTCCCATTAAGATAAGTTAACTATGCCAAAGCCAAAAAATAATAAGAGTGTGAAATGTCATTAACTTTGCTGACATTTGTCATGTTTTAAAAATTTCATCCTGTGAGTTCGCACCCAGTGATAAGATAATAAAAAAAGGAGTTCTCATTTAAATGCAGCCACAACAGCAAAGCCTGATTTACTTACATATTGCCGTGTTACTTTTTGGGGGCACCGCCCTTTTTGCAAAGTTAATAGGGTTAAATGCAATTGATATTACGGTGTATCGTACCGCTATTGCTGGCATGGCAATTTTGGCTATGCTGTATTTTCAAAAAAAACAAATTAAGTTAAACAAACCAAAAGATTACCTCATTGCGTTATTTTTAGGTGTAGCAGTAGGCATGCATTGGGTTACTTACTTTGCAGGTATGCAAATGGCGGGCGTAACTGTGGGTATGCTGGCTTTTTTTAGCTACCCAGTAATGACGGTATTTTTAGAGCCCTTGTTTAATAAAAGCAGGCCCCAAGCAAAAGATATTATAAGCTCAGCTGTGGTTGTATTAGGTATATATTTACTCGTACCCAGCGCAAATTTAGGCGACGATGTAACCTTAGGGGTTATTATGGGTGTGGTTTCGGCTTTGTTTTTTTCGATTAGAAATATTACCCATAAGCGCTTTTTTAGCCAGTATGGCGGCCCACAAACCATGTTTTATCAAACCTTAGTGGCAAGTGTTATGCTTTGCGCATTTATTAAGGTCCCTGTGTATGAGGTGAGTAACCACGACCTTATTTTAATTGCTGTGGCGGGTATTATTTTTACCGCTACACCGCACTCGCTATTTGCAGCGAGTTTAAAGCACTTATCGGCAGCTACTGCGGGGTTAATTTCGTGCTTGCAGCCGCTTTACGGCACTTTGTTGGCTATTGTTATTATTCATGAGCGCCCAACGCTACTAACACTTATTGGCGGTGCACTCATAGTCAGTGCAGCCTGTTTTGAAACGTGGTCTATTACTCAAAAGGCTAGAAAATGAAAATATTTGCGCACCGAGGGGCAAGCGGCAATTACCCTGAAAACACTAAACGCGCTATTTTAGAAGCGTTAAATGTAGGGGTAGATGGCATTGAAGTTGATATTCAAAGTGCGCTTGATGACTATATGCTCATACACGACTCGTGGCTAGATAGAACCACCAGCGGGCACGGTAAAGTAAGCGACTTTACGGCGCAGCAACTTAGTCTGTTGGATGCCGGTAACGGCGAGCAAATCCCCACTCTACAGCAATTACTTGATTGGAATAGCAATAAAACATTACTCAATATAGAGCTTAAACATACCTTTGAGCTTGAAAAGTTTGCCACTATTTTAAACAACAATATTGCTAAAGGCGTTATTACTAAAGGTAATATTTTAGTGTCGTCGTTTGATCACCATCAAATTCATTGGCTTAAAAATAGGTTACCGTGGTTACACATTGGCGCGTTAACCTCATCAATTCCGTTAAATTATGCACAGTTTGCTCAACAGTTAAATGCGTATAGTGTTCATGTAGACAAAAGCTTTGTAAATAAAGCTTTTGTAGATGATGCCATAGCACGAGGCCTGCAAGTTTACGCCTACACCGTAGATAGGCCAGAAGACATGGATTTTATGCTAAAAATTGGGGTGCATGGTATTTTTACTAATTACCCCGCTCGTTCTAAAAAATATTTAGCAAACATTATTACTTGAGTTAACGGTAACTTAGTCGATAATCTAGCTAGGGCGTGATGATCTTTGCGGATTGAAATTTGTTCAATCTAGGGGCGATTAAATCGCGGCGCGAGGTTTGTAACCTAGTGGGCTAAGTAAAA
>NZ_DCYU01000034.1:5094-24229 GCF_002331165.1 Pseudoalteromonas sp. UBA2102 | reverse complement strand
TAACTTCACAGTCTGATTGAGTCTGAAATTCAAAATCTACCTCTAGCTCTGCTGCCAGCTCTTTGTGGTTATAAATTTCACCGTTAACCGCTAAAATATTTGTCTTTTCAGGGTTATATAATGGTTGTGCGCCGCTTGATACACCAACAATGGCTAAGCGTTCATGCACTAAAATCGCTTTTTCAGATGAATACACACCAGACCAATCGGGGCCACGGTGCCTTAGTAGTTTTGACATTTCAATTGCTTGGGTACGCAACTGAGTGGCGTTAGATTTAATATCTAATACACCAAAAATTGAACACATAGTAACTCCTCATTCCTATTATGTGTGCAGCAGGGCAACTTTGCTGTGCTGCGAAACCTTGTTTTATCAGAAATAATTACTCAAGTCACACTGCTTTTACAATTAATTAAGAATAATTTATGCACCAACTGAAAAATGCGCGCACCAAAGTAGTGCGCCACGCACAAGTGCGGCTATATTAACAACACTTTTGGTGTGAAAAGTGGCGTTAGCAAGGCATTTAGTGCAGTGTTTGCAAAAAAGCACACTGCACAAATGCACCAAGTGTGTGCGAAAATTAAAGCAGAGCTTAAATTGCCTTATTATAATTTTTTGCGTTAGCGTGTTTTAATTTTATGCGCTTAATTAACCAATCTACACTTACTTATTGCAAGTTAAGTAGAGCGCCGCTTGTACTTTTATTAGCTCCTTGTAATAGGTTTATTTCTCACCTTAGAGTTAACTGTATTTAAGCGCTAAGCTTAGCTGATGTAAGTGACCTTTAAGCTTTTGTTTTGCTAAGCTAGCTTGCTCATGGGTTACTTGCTTAAATTCAATTGAGTCACCGGGTCTAAATTGCGCAAATTGATGTAAATCAGCCTCTATTACCGTGCCAAGTAATGGGTAGCCACCGGTTGTTTGAGCGTCGTTAAGTAATACAATAGGCTCACCACTGGGAGGTAATTGAATAGAGCCCGGGCCTGTACCAAGAGAGGCAAGTGAGTGACTATGAGTTAGGGGGCTTTCGTTTGTTAGCCTAAGGCCCATTCTGTTGCTGTTATGGCTTACTTTAAACGCCGTTGAAAAAAACTGTTTAAGTAGCGTATCACCTAATAGTTGCGCATGTGGGCTTGCATGTACCCTAATCACCTTTAGTTTAGGCGGAGTAATAGCGCCGCGCTGTATAAAGCGCGTTATTGGCACGGGCGATGTTTTAATAGGAATAATGTCGCCCTCGCTAAGTGCTTTACCTGCTAAACCACCAAAGAGCGCGTTTAAATCGGTTGATTTTGAGCCCATGATATCTTTAACATCAATGCCACCTTGTACGGCTACATAGGCACGCAAACCAGCGCGGCCTGTATCAAAGCTTAAAGTTTGTTTGGCTCTTACTTGGTAACTCCAGCCAGGGTACAAGGGCGTTTCATCAAGCGCAGCGTTTAAATCAGCACCTTGTAGGGCAATAACAGTATCGGTTTCAAACTGTAACTCGCACAGGCCTAACGTAACTTCAAGCACAGCTTCATTATCTTTGTTACCCACTAATTTATTGGCAATTATTTGTGCGTAAGGGTCTAAACAACCCGCTTTGCTTACACCTAAATGACGATAACCGCAGCGCCCGCCATCTTGAATTGTAAGTTGTACACCAGGTTTAAGAACTTTTATCACTTTATGCTCCTTGCATTGTGTTTATTGAAACGAACGATAGCGTGTCGCCGGGTTTAAATAAGCAAGGATCTGAGTGTGTGCTATCAAAAAGGGGCGTGTTTGTGTGGCCAATGATATGCCAACCGCCAGGTGTTTCTGCGGGGTAAATGGCAGTTTGCTCTGCGCCTAAAGCAATGGCACCTTTAGGTACTTTAGTACGTGGCGTGTCTCTGCGTGGGATATGCAAGCGTGAATCTAATCCATGTAGGTAGGCAAACCCGGGCTGAAATCCTAAAAATAAAACGTGGTAAGTGGCTTGGCTATGTATTTGAATAATTTGCTGGGGGGTTAAATTAGTTTGTTTGGCAACAAAATCTAAATCTTCTCCTTCATAAGTAGTGCGTATTTTATGGTGAGTGCCTTTAAATGTTGTTGCTTGTACTTTGTCCCATAAATCAGGCAAGGCGTTTTGCCATTTTTCTAAATTACTTGCCGATTTTAAATAAAGCGTTAAAGAGTTCATGCCTGGGACTAAATCAATAAATTCGTTACTTTGCTTTAGCTGCTTAGTGAGTGCCCAAATTTTTTTTTGAGTGTCTAACACATTGTTTTGTTTATGCTGTGTGGCATCTAATAGCAAACTGTTATTTGTTAAAGTAAATACCTGTAAAAATGCAGTCATAATTTAATCTTTTTATACAACGTGCAGCAAAGCTAACATAGTTTTGTCAATTTATTCAGTACCTAGCCATAAGAAAAATAAACGAAAAAGAAATGCAGACTCAAACTGTATTCAAATTTAGCACGTATTTATTTACTGAAATTAAAACAAGGGATGTTGGGTCTTAATTAAAACACGTAGGTATTAAGAGGTATTTATGACATTTTCTCGCTCAGTTTATTTATTAGGCGCCGCTATTACATTTAGCGCCGGCTGCTTTGCTTTATCAACCGAAAAAATAGAGCACAGCAACGTAGAGGCCACAATGCATATAAAAACCATTGTGTTAGGTTCTGGCTGTTTTTGGGGAGCCGAAAAGCGCTACGAAGCACTAGAAGGGGTTATTGATGCAGAGTCAGGCTATGCAGATGGGCACGGCTTTAAAGCAACCTATAAAAATATCACCGACCAATCTCGCCGGTTTGACGAAAACAACTACGCTGAAGTAGTGCAAGTGATGTACAACAGCAATATCATTTCTTCTAAATCGCTTTTACAAAATTACTTTGAAAGCCACGACCCTACACAATCGAATCGCCAAGGTAATGATATTGGCACGCAGTATCGCTCAATTATTCTTACTACCACTAAAGAGCAAGCGCAGCTTGCAGAGCAAGTTAAAGCCGAGTATCAGCCGTTATTAAGTGAAGCCGGTTATGGGGCAATTAAAACAGTAATAAAACCGCTTGAGGGGTTTGTATCTGCTGAGGAGTACCATCAAAATTATTTACAAAAGAACCCAAATGGCTATTGCCCAGATCACGCCACGGGTGTGGTATTTAATAAAACTAAAAAAGCAGATGTAGATAATAGTGTTTTACTCACGGGCAAGCAGATTGTGGTACTTGATTCGCGCGAATACTGCCCTTACTGTGAAAAATTTAAAAAAACAGTCGCTAACAATTACAAAGGTTCAATCCCACTGACATTTCGCCATGCTGATGAGCTTAATGGCCTAACTATAAAATCGGCAACTTGGGCAACCCCCACCATTTTGTTTTTAGAAAATGGAAAAGAGGTGTACGCGCGTCAAGGCTATGCAAGCCCCGCTGAATTTTACAAAGCGCTTGGTGCCTTTAAACTAGGCGATAGTGATGCTTACGAAGTCGCATTTAATGAGCGCACCGACAGACCTTACTGTAAAGAGTATAAAGAATTTAAAAACACTCCCGACGGCGTATTTGTTGATAAATTAAGTGGTGAGCCATTATTTGATACCCGAGATAGATTTAATTCGGGCACGGGGTGGCTGTCGTTTAAACATCCGGTTAAAAATAGTGTTACTAAGCATAAAGATACCAGCTGGGGGATGACTCGAATAGAGCTCAAATCAAAAAGCACAGGTATACATTTAGGGCATTTATTTAAAGGTGAGGGGCCAAGAGGCACAGATAGATACTGTATTAATGCTACTGTGTTAGAGTTTATACCTCGTGACAAAAGCTAATTTATAAGAGCGATTAATTCGCTCTTTTATATTTAATAAATCTAAACTTTAATTAACTGTGATTATGATATATAAATTAGTAATCCAAACGATATAAACGGCATTTTACTATCAAATTGATTAACACGTTAGCACTTGTAGCAGGGCTTATAACTATAAGCCCTGTATTAGCACAGCCAACCGAAAAATATGTAATAGGGGTAGAGAATATAGAATACCTGCCTTATTACGATGGCAGTGGCACTAATAAGCGTGATTATTTTGGTTTTAGTAAAGAGTTACTGGAACTATTTGCAAAACAACAAAATATTAAATTTGAATTTTACACTTTGCCTATCCCGCGCCTTTATAAAGAATTTATAGAGCATCACCATGTTGACTTTAAATACCCCGACAACCCTAATTGGCAAGTAAGTTATAAAAATCAGCATCAACAAGATATTAATTATTCTGTGCCTTCATTAGTTACACATACAGGTATAGCGAGCTTAAAGGACAATATTAAACTTGAAGATTGTAAATCACTTGCAAAAGTGCGTGGCTTTACATTGCAAGGGCTTGAAAAGTTAACCTCAATGCCAGGCTTGCAAGTACTCGAAAATGATAACGTTATTGAGATGATTTATTTGCTGCATAAAGAGCGAGTTGATTGTATATATATTTCACACGATGTACTTAAATACAATATAGAAGAATTTTTTGATACTCCCGTCCCTGTGTTTTTTCAGCATCAGTTGCCTGTTGATCACCAAGCATTTATGTTATCGAGCATTAAACACCCACAGCTCGTTAAAAAGTTTAATGTATTTTTAAAAGACAATGAAAATGTTATTGAAGAGCTTAAACAAAAACATAACTTTATAGTTGAATAATACTAAATTTAAGCGAATTGGTATAAAACGGTGGGGCAGGTAATCGTGTTTATAAAACAAAAACGGCCCATATAAGGTCACCACCTCACATGAACTGCTTTTTCACACTGACAACATCTTACACACACAATATAAGATTTGGTTTGCTACACAGTAGCTAATTACGTTATTGCTGCGTGCTGATGGTGGAATAAAAAACAGTTCAAACCAAGTCACCACCTGACTTGAACTGCCTTTTCACACTGACAACATCTTACACACACAATATAAGATTCTTTTCTTACCTTGTTAGAGCTATCACATCTAAAAAGGTTGCATTTATTTGGTGCAAAACAGTAAATAAAGTCTAATTAATAAAAACGTTTAGCTGTTTGCTTGCGATGGGTTAACTTTAAAATAATCGTAAAAGTCAGACAAACGATAAAAATAAAACCAATAAGTGAAAAAAATTAAGCTATAGACTTTAGTCTAACGTGTTGTGTTATTTTATTGATTTAAAAAGATAAATTTTTATAGGTTAGCTTGTAGGGCAAAAACGAATGATTAAATAAAAATATTTAATTAATAATAAATCACTAAACGGTGTTGTTAAGCTGCAAGAAAGTAAAAAAGAAGGAGCTTTACAGTTTACTGCGTGCAGCTTTAGCACTTGCTACGTGCTGCACACATTAAAATTGGCGTTATTAAACCAAAATGTAAATTGTATTTACTAAGGCAACACTAACCTTGAATGTTGCTAAATGTAGATACAACCCATTTAGCAAATAAATCTAGCGCGGGATTTGGCGAATTAGCTTCATGCTGTACTAAATAGTATTTATCTTTGGTGGTAAGGGGCTGTTGAAATAATTTATAAAGCCATTTTTCATCAAACCAGCTTTGGCTAATAGGCAGCGGAATAAGTGAAATGCCAATGCCCTGTTGCGCTGCACGAGCGACCCCAAACATACTATCAATTTGTATAATTTGCGTAGGCGAAAAGTCATCTATACCCGCTTTTTCAGCCCATTGGTGCCATGCCCACGGCCTTGCTTTGTGAAGGATTAATGGTACTTGGTTTAATGCTTGGCAGTGATCGTCTTTCCACTGTTTTAACAGTTTTTCGTTACACGCCGGTATATATTCAAGATTAAATAGCTCTGTAGTAAGGCCCTCAGTGGGTTTACTTGAGGATAAAACAATCGATAAATCACTGTGACGGGTTAGCTCTTTACGGGTTTTGAGCGTATCCATTTGTAAATTTATATTAGGGTGCTCAGATGTCCACTCACTTAATTTAGGCATAAGTAGTTCACTGGCAAAAAATTCAGGCAGCGTAATAGTTATATTAGTATTTTGCTGCAATTGACTGAACTCGTTGATGGTGTTTTCAAGCGTATAGATAATAGGCGAAATGGCATCAAAAAAGTTTTTACCCGCAGCCGTTAAACTAATGGATCGGGTTTGGCGTTGAAAGAGTTCAATGCCTAGTTGTTCTTCAAGTTGTTTTATCTGATGGCTTACCGCAGAGGGCGTTAAGTACAGCTCTTTAGCTGCATGTTTAAAACTTAAGCTTTTTGCTGCAAAGCAAAAAGAGCGGAGGCCTCGAATAGGAGTTTGCATGTTTTCCAGAATTGTTTAATTAATTTAAGACGCCTTTAATAGGCAATAATCGAACCAATAATTTAATATAATAATATCAATAGTTTAATTTTAAATATAGCACTAGTTCACAAAAAAGGTGCAGACAATCCACAAATTAGTGCAAATAATCTAAGCGCTTACATTAAAAGCTATTTGTATTATAGATAATATTTACTACAACTGTATTAAAACTGAAAAAAAGTTTATGGCAGGCAAAAAAATCCCTCTTTCGAGGGATTTTGGGTAACTCAGCGCCATTGGCACTGGGAATGAGGTCGGTACATGGTAAAGCGTTAAAAAACCATTTCTGGTACTTCACCGTCAACAAGTAATTTACCTGCTGTTTTACTAATGATTTCATCAACCGATACGCCCGGAGCGCGCTCGAGTAAATGAAATGCGCCGTCTTTAACTTCAAGTACGGCCAAATCTGTTACTATTTTTTTAACGCAATTAACGCCCGTTAGCGGTAATGTGCACGACTCTAATAATTTAGAATCACCATGCTTACTGGCATGGGTCATAGTAACAATAATATTCTTTGCCCCAGCGACTAAATCCATTGCGCCCCCCATGCCTTTTATCAGCTTTTTGGGGATCATCCACGAGGCAATGTTGCCGCTTTGGTCTACTTCAAATGCACCCAGAACGGTTAAGTCTACATGACCACCCCGTATCATGGCAAAACTATCTGCACTATTAAATATGGCTGCACCTGTGGCAGCTGTCACGGTTTCTTTACCCGCGTTTATCATATCTGCGTCTAGCTCGGCTTTTGTTGGGTAGGGACCCATACCTAAAAGCCCATTTTCTGACTGTAACATAACTTCAATACCATCAGGTACATAGTTTGCGACGAGTGTCGGAATTCCTATGCCCAAATTAACGTAAAAGCCGTCTTGTAGTTCCTGTGCAACGCGCATTGCAACTTGTTCACGTGATAATGCCATAACCTATGCTCCTGCTTAATCTCGTGTTGTTACACGTTCAATGCGTTTTTCAAAGTCGCCTTTTATAACGCGATTTACAAAAATGCCGGGGGTATGAATTTGGCTTGGCTCAAGTTCACCGGGCTCTACTATTTCTTCTACTTCGGCAACGGTAATCTTACCTGCTGTTGCCGCCATTGGGTTAAAGTTCATGGCAGTGTGCCTAAATACTAAATTACCGTATCGGTCGGCTTTCCACGCTTTTACAATGGCAAACTCACCGGTGATCGACTCTTCTAAAATATATGGGCGTCCGTCAAATTCTTTTACATCTTTACCCTCTGCAACGGGCGTACCGTAACCTGTAGCGGTATAAAATGCAGGAATACCTGCACCGCCCGCCCGCATTTTTTCAGCCAAGGTGCCTTGCGGGGTAAGCTCTACATCTATTTCACCGCTTAGTAATTGCTGCTCAAATAGGGCGTTTTCGCCCACATAGGAGGCAATTACTTTTTTAATTTGTTTATCTTTAAGTAAAATTCCTAATCCAAAGTCATCTACACCACAGTTGTTAGAAACCACGGTTAGCTCTTTGGTGTTCATTGCCTTAATTTGTTGAATTAAGCCCTCAGGAATACCGCATAAGCCAAAGCCGCCAGCAATAACGGTATCGCCGTCTTTTAACCCTGCCATTGCAGCTTCGTAACTAGAAACCACTTTATCAAAACCGGCCATGAGACTCTCCTCATTGTATTAACTGCCATTTGGCAAGTTAAGCTATTATTTTTGTGTGTTGCCTAATGCAATTGAAACTTTGCTTACAGGCGTTTTGCCAAGTGCTTGTGTAATTTTCCAACCAGCGCTACTTAACCTTTGTAAATCAATTCCATGTTCAATGCCAAGCCCATTGAGTAAGTAAACCACATCTTCGGTGGCAACATTTCCTGACGCGCCTTTGGCATAAGGGCAGCCGCCAAGGCCTGCAACAGCGGCATCAACCGTTGCTATACCTAAGCTTAACGCTGCGTAAATATTTGTGAGCGCTTGCCCGTAGGTATCATGAAAATGCACTGCCAGTTTTGATTTATCAATATGTTCAAGCAAAAGTGTTAAAAGCTGGGTAACTTTATTTGCAGTGCCAACACCTATGGTATCGCCAAGGCTTATTTCGTAGCAGCCTAAATCTAAAAGCTTTTGCGAAACGCTAAGTACTTTATGCGGGTCTATTTCTCCTTCATAAGGGCAACCGAGTACACAACTTACATAACCGCGTACACGTATGTTATTGGCTTTTGCAAATGCCATAACATCGCTAAAACGCTCAATACTCTCATCAATACTGCAATTTATATTTTTTTGGCAGAACGATTCGCTTGCCGCGGTAAATATGGCAAATTCTTTTATGCCAACGGCATGGGCCGCTTGAGCGCCTTTTAAGTTGGGTGTAAGCGCACTTAAATTTACATGGGGTAAATTAAGCGCTGTTATCACCTCGGCCGAATCGGCCATTTGTGGCACCCATTTAGGCGATACAAAAGCACCGGCTTCAATATTTTTTATGCCCGCGTCACTGAGTGCATTTATTAATGAAATTTTATCAGATGCAGTGACTGACTTTTCGTTTTGTAGGCCATCACGCGCGCCTACTTCAACAATTTTAACTTCAGTTGGGAAAGCAGCCATCACGATGCCTCCTGCGCCGTGGTGTCTTCTACAATTGCTAATAAAGCGCCGTGCGAAACTAATTCGCCTTCATCAAAGCAGTAGCTTTGTAAAATACCATCGTGCGGTGCGTTGAGCGTGTATTCCATTTTCATGGCTTCAATAATCACTACGGCATCGCCTTTGGTAATGGTGCTGCCTACATCAACTAAATGCTTAACCACAGTGCCATTAAGTGGCGCCGCAAGGGGCAGAGCGTCACTTTCATGGCTGCTAATGTAATGTTTAGTGTTTAAGGCAAGCTTAATTTGCAGCGCAGCAAACATCACGCTAATGCTGTTATCAAAGTGGCTAACATGGGCGGTAAATTTTTCCCCATTAATAAACACATTACATACGTTTTGGTTTACAGAGCCTGCTATATCGAACGACTTATCATTATGCGTTACAACATAACCCGTTTTAGTTTTAACGGCGCTTATAGCTAAGTCTGTAAATGGTACATCCACTTTTTGGGGTGCGTTAAGCGTAAAACCACTGAGTTGTTGCCACGGGCTTGCGCTTTGCTGAGTTGCCTTTTTAGCACCAAACGATTCAAGGTAGGCAAAGGCTGCAATTAGTTGTGCTTTTTCAAGCGCGGCGCTATCAACACTTACCAATGCATCGCCTTGCTCGGCAATAAAGTGGGTGCTTGGCGCACCTTGAGCAAATGTAGGGTGGCTAGCTAAGTTGTGTAAAAAGCCAATGTTAGTGCTAAAACCTGCTAAGTGAAATTGCTCAAGTGCTTGGCGTAAACGCGATAATGCTTGCTCTCGGTTATCATCATGCACAATCAGTTTTGCAATCATAGGGTCGTAAAACGGGCTTATTTCATCGCCTTGTGCAATACCGGTATCAATACGTACAAACTCACTGTTAAGTGGTGTGCTTAACGCTTCTATTGTGCCCGAGCAGGGAATAAAGTCGTTACTTGGATCTTCTGCGTAAATACGCGCTTCAAAGCTGTGGCCTTGGAGTTGTATATCTGATTGCGTTAACGGCAGTGTTTGCCCAGCGGCAATATTAATTTGCCAATTAACTAAATCTACGCCGGTTACCATTTCGGTTACAGGGTGCTCTACTTGTAGGCGCGTGTTCATTTCCATAAAGAAAAACTCATCGCCACACAGTAAAAACTCAACCGTACCTGCACCTCTGTAGTTTATTGCAAGGGCACAGCGTACTGCGGCTTCACCCATTTCTTTACGCAGTTCATCACTTAAACCAGGCGCTGGGGCTTCTTCAATGACTTTTTGATGACGACGCTGCAGGGAACAATCCCGATCACCTAAATAAACACAGTTACCGTGGTTATCGGCAAAAACTTGTACTTCAACATGGCGAGGCTGGTTAACATAGCGCTCAAGCAGTACTAAGTCGTTACCAAAGCCCGCAATTGCTTCACGCTGTGCGCCTTCAAGCGCACTTATAAAGTCTTTGGCATGCTCAACAACGCGCATGCCTTTACCGCCACCACCAAAGGCCGCTTTAATTAGCACGGGGTAACCAATTTTTTCAGCCTCAGATTGTAAAAAAGCAGGGTCTTGGTTATCACCGTAATAGCCTGGCACTAATGGTACATTTGCCGCGGCCATAATTTCTTTGGCGCGGGTTTTAGAGCCCATGGCTTCTATGCTGCTTGCAAGAGGGCCAATAAACGCAATCTTGTTAGCTTCACAGGCTTTAGCAAACTCGCTGTTTTCAGATAAAAAACCGTATCCAGGGTGTATACAATCGGCGCCGCTTGTTTTTGCAACCTGTAAAATTTTATCTGTTACAAGGTATGAGTCTTTACTTGGTGCAGGGCCAATGTGGTAGGCCTCATCAGCCATTTTTACATGTTGTGCGTGTTTGTCGGCGTCAGAGTAAACAGCGACCGTTGTTAGGCCCATTTGCTTTGCACTTCGCATTATACGGCATGCAATTTCACCACGGTTGGCAATGAGTATCTTTTTTAATGTGTGTGTGTTCATAATTAGTCCTACAGTTGCCAAGCGGGAGGGCGTTTATCAAAAAAGGCGCTTAGTCCTTCTTGGCCTTCGTCCGATACCCGAATATTTGCAATACGTTCGGCCGTGAGTTCAATAAGATCATCATTAATAGGCTTATTTGCTACATCGTTAATTAATGATTTAGCGGCTTTTACAGCGACTGGGCCGTTATCGATTAATGTTTGCAGCATGTTATCAAGGGCACAGTCTAAATTACCGGTCACCTGATGAACCAAACCAAGTTGTTTTGCTGTGTGGGCATCAAACACCTCGGCAGTTAAAAAGTAGCGGCGCGCAGCGCGCTCACCAATGGCTTTAATTACATACGGGCTGATTACCGCAGGGATAAGCCCTAGCTTTACTTCGCTTAAACAAAACTGCGCATCGTCTTTACTTAGGGCAATATCGCAACATGCAATTAAGCCCAGAGCGCCGCCAAACGCAGCGCCTTGTACAGCACATATGGTTGGGTGAGGAGAGGCGGCTAGTACCTGCATTAATTTAGCGAGCTGCATAGAATCGGCCAGATTATCGGCGTAGTTGTTATCAGCCATTGATTTCATCCAGGCTAAATCGGCACCGGCAGAAAAGTGCTTGCCTTCAGTTTTTAAAACCAAAGCGCGAATATCGAGCGTATTTGCATGCTCTATGCACTGAATTAGCTCGTGTATTACTTCACTATTAAATGCGTTACGTTTTTCAACTCGGCTTAAAACAAGTACAGCCACATTAGATTTTGTTATTTGTAGTGTTACTGACATTTTTGCGCTCCGGTTACATTCTAAATACGCCAAACTTAGAGTCTTGCTGTGGTGCATTTTTAGCTGCACTTAAGGCAAGGCCTAATACGTTACGGGTATCGGCAGGGTCAATAATGCCGTCGTCCCACAAGCGGGCGCTTGCGTAATACGGATGACCTTGCTCTTCGTACTGATCAATTATTGGCTTTTTAAAATCGCTAACTTCTTGCTCGCTCATGCTATGGCCTTTACGTGCTAAGCCATCTTGCTTAACTTGCGCCATTACACCGGCGGCTTGCTCGCCACCCATTACCGAAATACGGGCATTGGGCCACATCCACATCATGGTGGGTTCAAATGCGCGACCACACATACCGTAGTTACCAGCGCCGTAAGAGCCACCAATTAGCACCGTAAATTTAGGTACATCGGCACACGAAACTGCCATCACCATTTTAGCGCCGTGCTTTGCTATACCTTCGGCTTCGTATTTTTTACCCACCATAAAGCCGGTAATATTTTGTAAAAACACTAAAGGAATATTGCGCTGTGCACATAGCTGAATAAAGTGCGCGCCTTTTTGCGCCGACTCACTAAATAAAATGCCGTTATTAGCTACTATGCCTACAGGGTTCCCGTAAATGCTGGCAAAGCCGGTGACGAGCGTTTCACCAAAGTAGCGTTTAAATTCATCAAACGATGAATCATCAACCGTACGGGCAATAACTTCACGCACATCAAATGGCTTTTTAAGGTCGGTGCCTACAATGCCGTAAAGCTCGTTTATATCGTAACGTGGCGGTTTTACATCCTCTAAAAGAGGGGCTGTAGGGCGCGTGTAATTAATACGCTCAATACATTGGCGGGCAATAGACAGCGCATGCTCGTCATTTTCTGCAAAGTGATCGGCCACACCCGATGTTTTACAATGTACATCGGCGCCACCTAATTCTTCGGCGCTGACTACTTCACCGGTCGCTGCTTTTACAAGTGGCGGGCCGGCTAAAAATATAGTGCCTTGCTCTTTTACTATTATGCTTTCATCGGCCATAGCGGGTACGTATGCGCCGCCTGCGGTACATAACCCCATTACCACGGCAATTTGAGGAATACCTTTACCCGACATACGGGCTTGGTTATAAAAAATACGGCCAAAATGTAATTTATCAGGGAATACATCGTCTTGCTCAGGCAGGTTAGCACCGCCCGAATCAACCAAATAAATACACGGTAAGTGGCAACGCTCGGCTATATCTTGTGCGCGTAAATGCTTTTTAACGGTAAGCGGAAAGTACGTACCGCCTTTTACCGTGGCATCATTTGCAATGATCATGCATTCAATACCTTTAACACGGCCAATACCAGCAACTACACCCGCACAGGCAATTTCTTGTTCGTACACACCAAAGGCTGCAAATTGCGAAATTTCTAAAAACGGTGAGCCTTCATCTAATAAAGTGCTAATACGGTCACGTACAAATAACTTACCTCGGCCTTCGTGACGCTCTTTTAACGCAGCGCCGCCGCCTAAGCTAATGGTGGCTACTTTACTATGTAAATCATCAACCAAAGCTGCCATGTTTTTGTGATTTTGCACAAAAGTAGGATCGTGAGGATTAACGCTCGATTTTAATATCGTCATAATTTAATCCTTAACGGCTTTCGGTAAAGAGTTCGCGGCCAATAAGCATGCGGCGTATTTCTGATGTGCCAGCACCAATTTCGTATAGTTTGGCATCACGTAATAAGCGCCCTGTGGCGTATTCGTTTATGTAGCCGTTCCCCCCTAAAATCTGAATAGCTTCAAGCGCCATTTTAGTGGCAAGCTCAGCTGCATATAAAATGGCGCCGGCGGCATCTTTACGGGTGGTTTCGCCGCGGTCACACGCTTTTGCAACGGTATAAACGTATGAGCGCGCTGCGTTCATTTGTGTATACATGTCGGCTACTTTGCCTTGAATTAACTGAAATTGGCCAATAGGGGTGTCGAACTGTTTACGTTCATGAATGTACGGTACAACAATATCCATACAGGCTTGCATTATGCCAAGGGGGCCTGCAGCAAGTACTACACGTTCGTAATCTAGGCCGCTCATAAGTACCTTAACGCCTTCGTTTAGGTTACCTAAAATGTTTTCTTCTGGTACTTCGCAGTTTTCAAACACCAGCTCACACGTGTTTGAGCCACGCATACCAAGCTTGTCTAGCTTTTGCGCGGTAGAAAAACCAGGGAAGTCTTTTTCAACAATAAATGCGGTAATGCCTTTAGCGCCGGCTTCTAAATCTGTTTTTGCATAAATAACAAATGTGTGTGCATCGGGGCCGTTGGTGATCCACATTTTATTGCCATTTAAAATGTATTTATCGCCTTTTTTTTCAGCTTTAAGTTTCATTGATACCACGTCAGAACCTGCATTTGGTTCGCTCATGGCAAGGGCACCAATGTGTTCGCCGCTAATAAGCTTTGGTAAGTATTTTTCTTTTTGTGCTTGGTTACCGTTACGGTTAATTTGATTTACACACAAGTTTGAATGCGCACCATAACTTAAGCCAATTGATGCACTCGCACGGCTAATTTCTTCCATGGCAATTACATGCTCTAAGTAGCCTAAGCCTGCACCGCCAAAGTCTTCAGAAACGGTCATGCCTAGTACACCCATTTCGCCCATTTGCGGCCAAAGCTGATTAGGAAACGCGTTGTCCATATCGGTTTGTTCAGCCAGTGGCGCAATTTCTTGGCTTGCAAAGCTATTTACGTGGTCGCGGATCATATCGGCGGTTTCGCCAAGGCCAAAGTTCATCTCTTTATAAAGTGAAATAGTGCTCATGATTCATTCCTGTGTGTGTTGTCAGTGTGTTTTTATTATTAAAATAGGCTACTCGTCTATTTTATTAAGTGTGTCTCTGCAGCGGCGCTCCGCTGTCACTAATTCCATAAGCACAACTTTTATGTCGTCCATTTGCTGAGATAGGTCGGCTTTTTTCTCTGCAATTAAATCGAGCATAGTGACCAGCTGTTTAGCGCTTGATTTATCAGCGTCGTACAGTTCAAACAAACGGCCTGTTTCTGCAAGCGTAAAGCCTAAGCGTTTGCCACGCAGTATTAGTTTTAAGCGAACTTTGTCGCGTTTTGAATAAATACGGGTTTGGCCATTGCGCTCTGGGCTTACTAAACCTTGGTCTTCGTAAAAACGAATAGAGCGGGTGGTAATATCAAACTCTTTAGCTAAATCACTAATACTAAAGGTTTGATCGTTACTGCTTGGCGCTTTTGCAGAACTTGCAAAGTTTGTTTGGTTATCTGGTTTCATAGTTGTGTTTACCTCATTCGAATAACTCCAATATAAGTGAAGTTTACGTAAAGGTAAAGCTTGGTGTGGTATGAAACTATTTATAAAGGAGTGTTGATGTGAAATGTTAAATTATATTATTAATATTCAATAGTTTATTTTTATTAATTGTTCACTTCGCCGTTACTGGAAAATAATGCTTACACTTTTAAAACTAAAAATTAAACGCTTTTTAGTTGACGTTAGCGTAAACGTTAGTATTGTGTAAGGGTGTTAAACAATAAATGAATACTAAATTAATAGAGCAAATATTCTAACAACTATTTGCATATAAATACAACGGAGTTAATTATGACTTTAGAATCAGTGGTAATTGTAGCAGCAAAGCGTACGCCAATGGGCGGGTTTATGGGCGCATTGACCGATGCACAATCTACCGAGCTTGGCGCAACCGCCATTGCAAGTGCGCTTGCACAAACTGGTTTAGCAAATGATGCAATAGATGAAGTAATTATGGGCTGTGTATTGCCGGCGGGCCTTGGCCAAGCGCCAGCACGCCAAGCAATGTTAAAAGCAGGCCTTGCTCTGGGCACGGGTGCTACCACCATTAATAAAGTATGTGGCTCTGGTTTAAAAGCCGCCATGCTCGCTAACGACTTAATTAAAGCGGGCTCAATTAGCAGTGCAATTGCTGGTGGCATGGAAAGCATGAGTAACGCACCGTATTTTATACCTAAAGCACGTGGCGGTATGCGTATGGGCCACGGCGAAATTAAAGATCATATGATGAGCGATGGCCTAGAAGATGCTTACGATAACAAAGCAATGGGCTGTTTTGCACAAGATACTGCCGATGAGTACGGCATTGGCCGTGAGCAAATGGATGAGTTTGCACTTAGCTCTTTAAGTAAAGCTAATGCGGCAATTGAAAACGGCAGCTTTGAAAACGAAATTGCGCCGCACACCATAAAAACTCGCAAAGGCGATGTAACCGTATCGGTTGATGAGCAACCCGGTAATGCCCGCCCAGAAAAAATACCAAGCCTGCGTGCTGCCTTTAAAAAAGACGGCACCATCACTGCGGCTAATTCATCGTCAATTTCTGATGGTGGCGCAGCGCTTATATTAATGAGCGAATCAAAAGCTAAAGAGCAAGGCTTAACACCGCTTTGTAAAATTGTAGCGCACAGCACGCACTCTCAAAAACCAAGCGAATTTACAGTAGCACCTGTAGGCGCAATGAACAGCGTGCTTGAAAAAGCAGGCTGGACAACCGCTGATGTAGATCTTTGGGAAATTAACGAAGCCTTTGCCATGGTGACCATGCTTGCTATTAACGAATTAAAACTTGATGAGAGCAAAGTAAACGTAAACGGTGGGGCGTGTGCACTTGGCCACCCAATTGGTGCCAGCGGCGCGAGAATTTTAGTCACGCTTATTCACGCACTTAAAAACCGTGGCCTTAAAAAAGGAATTGCGTCTTTATGTATTGGCGGCGGCGAAGCTGTAGCCATGGCTGTAGAGGCTTACTAACAAAAAAGTTAATTAACTAACAGCAACTAAAATGCACCGTACTCATACTAATAACAAAACGGTGCCATTTTTTAAAAGAACACACTAACAACAGGATTTACCCATGCACCAAGTTCCACTACTCATAAATGGCGAATTTGTTCAGTCGGCTTCAAACGAGCTTATTGATGTAATTAACCCAGCAAACCAAGAAGTACTTGCGCAAGTTCCATGCACTACCGACTCAGAAATGGATGCAGCGATTGCCTCGGCCTCAGAAACATTTAAAACATGGAAAGATGTGCCCATTACCGAGCGTGCCCGCATTATGATGAAATACGCGGCGCTGTTAAAAGAGCACCACGATGAGCTTGCAACCATTATTTGCCACGAACTAGGTAAAACGTTTGAAGATGCAAAAGGCGATGTATGGCGCGGTATTGAAGTAGTAGAACAAGCAGCTAACGCACCGTCACTAATGATGGGCGAAACAATGGAAAATGTTGCCCGTAAAATCGATACCTATTCTTACATGCAGCCCCTTGGCGTATGTGCAGGCATTACGCCGTTTAACTTTCCGGCGATGATCCCACTTTGGATGTTTCCGCTAGCTATTGTATGTGGTAACACCTTTATTTTAAAACCCTCTGAGCAAGACCCGCTCACTCCAATGCGTTTAGCTGAGCTATTTATTGAAGCCGGCGCACCAAAAGGCGTATTACAAGTGGTTCATGGTACAAAACCGCAAGTAGACCGCTTATTAGAAGACAAAGCCGTACGTGCAATTTCGTTTGTGGGCTCGTGTGGTGTAGGTGCATACATTTATTCTAAAGGCACACAAAACCTTAAGCGCGTACAAGCGTGTGTGGGTGCTAAAAATCACATGGTTATTATGCCAGATGCGAGTAAATCGCACGTGGTAAATAACCTAGTTGGCGCATCGGTTGGTGCAGCAGGCCAGCGTTGTATGGGTATTTCGGTGGCTGTGTTTGTAGGCCAAGCAAGTGAGTGGGTAGATGAAATAAAAGCAGGCTTTGAAACCGTACGCCCAGGCGTGTGGGATGACAAAGACGCAGCCTACGGCCCACAAACATCAAAAGCAGCAAAAGAGCGTATTTTATCGCTTATAGCAAGCGGTAAAGAGCAAGGCGCCACCTGTTTAATTGATGGCTCAAACTACACAGTAGAGGGCTTTGATCAAGGTAACTGGGTTGGCCCAACTCTATTTACCGATGTGACAAAAGAGATGGATTTATACAAAGAAGAAATCTTTGGCCCTGTGCTTGCCTGTATGTTTGTAGATACGCTTGATGAGGCAATTGCCCTTATTAACGAAAGCCCGTACGGCAACGGTACCTCGTTATTTACCTCAAGTGGCGCTGCGGCTCGTAAATTTCAACATGAAATTGAAGTAGGCCAAGTGGGTATTAATGTGCCTATTCCGGTGCCGCTGCCGTTTTTCTCGTTTACGGGTTGGAAAGGCTCGTTTTACGGCGATACGCACACCTATGGTAAGCAAGGTATACGTTTTTACACAGAAACTAAAACCATTACTTCACGTTGGTTTGAAGACGACATCGCTTCAGGTCCAAACATGAGCATTAATTTAAAATAAACACACTCAAAAATAATAATAAAGAAGGGCGCAAAGGCTAAACTCGCTGACAAGCAACTAGAACACACACATCAGCCTTTGCCGCTCTTCACTCATTTACCCTAATGGGACACACTAACAACACAATTAAAGAGGTCTACCATGGACTTTAACTTATCAGAAGATCAACAAGCCTTTGCAGAAACTGCACGCCAATTTGCAGAATCAGAACTTGCTCCACATGCAGCAAAGTGGGATCGCGAGCATATTTTTCCTAAAGATACGATTAAAGCGGCGGGCGAGCTTGGCTTTTGCGGTTTATATACGCCAGAGGAAGCCGGCGGCCTTGGTTTATCACGCTTAGATTCAAGCATCATATTTGAGCAGCTTGCGATGGGCTGTACAGCTACAACGGCCATGCTAACTATTCATAATATGGCCACGTGGATGGTAGCAAGTTTTGGTACAGATGCAGTTAAAGATGCATACGTAGAGCAACTAGTAATGGGCGAGCTACTTGCCTCTTATTGTTTAACAGAGCCAGGGGCGGGCTCAGATGCAGCATCACTAAAAACAAAAGCTGTGCTTGAAGGTGATGAGTACGTTATTAACGGCTCAAAAATGTTTATATCGGGTGCGGGTGAAACTGAAGTTTTAGTGGTTATGGCGCGTACCGGTGGCGAAGGTGCTGCGGGTATTTCGGCATTTGTAGTCCCTGCCGACGCACAAGGCGTTGAATACGGTAAAGCAGAAGAAAAAATGGGTTGGAACGCACAACCAACACGCTTAATTAGTTTTGAAGATGTGCGTATTCCGGCGCATAACTTATTAGGTAAAGAGGGCGAAGGCTTTAAATTTGCCATGCAAGGCCTAGATGGCGGGCGTATTAATATTGCCACATGCTCAATTGGTACTGCACAAGCTGCGCTAAACACGGCAAAAGAGTACTTAAAAGAGCGCACTCAATTTGGTAAACCCTTGGCTGCGTTTCAGGCTTTGCAGTTTAAAATTGCAGATATGAACACTGAGCTTGTAGCTGCGCGCCAAATGGTAAGGCT
>NZ_DCYU01000034.1:542-4704 GCF_002331165.1 Pseudoalteromonas sp. UBA2102 | reverse complement strand
TTTGCCACCGATGTTGGCTTTAACGTGTGTAACGAGGCACTGCAAGTACATGGTGGTTACGGTTACATAAAAGAATACCCGCTTGAGCGCCATGTACGTGATGTGCGCGTTCATCAAATTTTAGAAGGCACTAACGAAATTATGCGTGTAATTATAGCGCGCCGTATTTTAGCCGAGTCTGCAAGCGACGTTTTATAAGGAGCAAGTTATGTCACAATCTAACCCGAGTATTGAACTGACTACCGAAGGCCATGTTGCTATTTTAACTATGTCTAACCCACCAGCTAATACCTGGACAAAAGACACCTTAATTGATTTAAAAAACAAAGTTAACGAGCTTAATAACAACAAAAACATTTATGCCTTAGTGCTTACTGGCGAAGGCGAGAAGTTTTTTAGCGCCGGGGCCGATTTAAACGTATTTGCTAGTGGCGATAAAGGCGTTGCCGCTGATATGTCGCGTGTATTTGGTGAAGCCTTTGAAGCACTGACTAATTTTACAGGGGTGTCGGTTGCGGCCATTAACGGTTATGCCATGGGCGGCGGGTTAGAAGTAGCGCTTGCGTGTGATATTCGTATAGCAGAAGAGCAAGCACAAATGGCACTGCCAGAGGCAAAAGTGGGTTTGTTACCGTGCGCGGGTGGCACGCAAAATTTAGCATGGCTTGTCGGCGAAGGCTGGGCAAAACGAATGATTTTATGTGGCGAGCGCTTAAAAGCCGATAAAGCCCTGCAAATTGGCTTAGTAGAGGAAGTAGTCCCACAAGGCGAAAGCTTTGCAGCGGCGTTAAAACTTGCCAATCAAGTAAGCGAGCAAAGCCCAAGCTCGGTTTCTGCGTGTAAAACATTAATTCAAAAAGGCCGCCATCAACCTATGGCGAGTGTATTACCACTTGAGCGTGAATTGTTTGTTGGCTTGTTTGATACACAAGATCAACAAGAGGGCGTTAATGCCTTTTTAGAAAAACGCCGCGCAAATTGGGTAAATGGCTAATGAGTAATTTAACGTTATTAAATAATGCCGACGACCCCGTGCTATTTGAAACGGCAAGTGCAGCAAACGGCAGCTTAATTGGGGTTATTACACTCAACGTACCTAAAGCATTAAACGCCCTTAATTTTGACATGATCAAATTACTCGAGCCGCAATTGCGGGCTTGGCAAAGCGATGATGCAATTGCAATGGTATTGTTAAAAGGCGCAGGGGATAAAGCATTTTGCGCCGGTGGCGATGTAGTGAGTCTTCATCATGCAATGGCGCAAGGAAAACCAACAAGCTTAGTGGAAGACTTTTTTACCCTAGAGTACCAGCTGGACTACCTTATTCATTGCTACGAAAAACCACTTTTAGTATGGGGGCACGGCATAGTAATGGGGGGCGGTTTAGGCCTAATGGCCGGTGCTAGCCACCGCGTAGTAACCGAAACATCGCGCATTGCTATGCCAGAGCAAACCATAGGCTTATACCCAGATGTAGGCGGTAGTTACTTTTTACATAAAATGCCACAAAGCGTCGGGCTATTTTTAGGGCTAACATCGGCCTCTATTAATTGTGAAGATGCACGCTTTGTATCGCTTGCCGATCACTTTATCGACAGCACTAAATATGATTCCATGCTAGCGCAAATTTTAGCGGCTAAGTGGGGCAAAACCGCAAGCTTAAATCATGAGCGTTTGACTAAATTATTAACCGATTTAGATAACCAATCTGCGCGTATGCCCAAAGGCAATATTAAAGCTAACTTAGCAACCATTCAAAAATTAGCTGAATTTAATACGCTACAAGAACAAGTTGATTATATTTTAGGCCTTGCTACTGACGATAAATGGCTGCAACGCGCCCAAAAATCACTTAAGCATGGTTGCCCACTAAGTTGCGCGCTAGTAAGTGAGCAGCTAAAAGCCAGTAAAGGCAAAAGCTTACTAGCGTGTTTTAAAATGGAGCTGGGTATGTCGGTACGCGCTGGCGAAGTAGGTGAATTTCAAGAAGGCGTAAGAGCACTATTAATAGATAAAGACGGCGCGCCTAATTGGCAATACAAAACACTGAATGATGTACCACAAGCCATAATAGAGAGCTTTTTTGCTAACCGTTTTGGCGAAAATCACCCACTCAATGGCTTAGACACCCCAACACACACATAAAGGAAAGACGATGACTAAACTCAATATTGGTTTTATCGGCTTAGGTAATATGGGCGGCCCAATGGCGGCTAACTTAATTAAAGCCGGCCATAATGTTACAGCATTTGATTTAAACCAGTCGGTCTTAAATGAACTTGCAAGTAAAGGCGCACACGCAGCTGATAATGCAAATGCATGTGCAACCAATGCCGATATACTTATTAGTATGTTACCTGCGGGCAAACATGTTAAATCACTTTATTTAGGCAATAACGACGATAGCGGCTTAATTAATGTACTTAGCAACAACACCTTAGTGATAGATTGCTCAACAATAGATGCAGAGTCGGCCCGTGTGGTTGGCAGCGCACTTGGCGAGCAGGGTATTAGCTTTGTAGATGCACCGGTATCGGGCGGTGTTGTCGGAGCAACCGCAGGCACGCTTACGTTTATTGTTGGTGGTAGTAAAGCCGCGTTTAATACCGCACAACCTGTGCTTAATGATATGGGTAAAAACATATTTCATGCAGGTGATATTGGCGCAGGACAAGTTGCAAAAATATGCAACAACATGCTTCTCAGTATTTTAATGGCAGGCACGAGCGAAGCCCTGCAAATGGGTATTAATAATGGGCTAGATGCAAAAGTACTCAGCGACATTATGACTGCAAGCTCTGGCCGTAACTGGACCCTTGAACTTTACAACCCATGCCCAGGCGTAATGGATACAGCCCCTGCAAGTAACGATTACAAACCGGGCTTTATGGTCGATTTAATGGCTAAAGATTTAGGGCTTGCCATGGAAGCCGCGCAGCAAAGTAATTCTTCAACCCCAATGGGGTCAATGGCTAAAAATTTATACACTATGCTACAGCACCAAGGTGCTGGCAGTGATGATTTTAGCGCCATTTTTAAACTGTTTTCTAAGTAGGAGTAAGGCGTGGAAATTAAAAATAACACGGTAGTAATAACCGGTGGCGCACAAGGTTTAGGCTTTGCAATGGCGCAAAAATTTGCCCTTATGGGCGCTAACATCGCACTTATAGATATGGCGCAAGAGTTATTAAACAACGCATGCGAGCAACTAACGCAGCTTGAAGGTGTATCTGGCACTATTAAAGGCTACGCCGCAAACGTAACTGTTGAGAGCGAAGTAGAAAACGTATTTAATACTATTAACAGCGATTTTGGACACATTGGCGTGCTTATAAACAACGCTGGCATTTTACGCGACGGCATGTTTATAAAAGCAAAAGACGGCAAAGTGGTAAAAAAAATGTCACTTGAGCAATTTCAATCAGTGATTGATGTAAATCTCACTGGCGTATTTTTAGCAGGGCGCGAAGCTGCAAGCCACATGATTGAATCAGGCAAAGGCGGCATAATAGTGAATATGTCGAGTGTAGCGCGCGCAGGTAACATAGGCCAAACAAACTACGCGGCATCAAAAGCTGGCGTAGTGGCACTTACAACCACATGGGCTAAAGAGCTTGGTCGTTTTGGTATACGCGTAGGTGCTATTGCACCAGGTGTAATAAGCACCGCCATGACCGACGCCATGAAACCCGAAGCCAAACAGCGCATGCTTGCAGTAACACCCGTAGGGCGTTTAGGCGAAAGCGACGAAATTGCCCATACTGCACAGTACATAATCGAAAACGACTTTTTCACCGGTCGCGTGGTTGAAATAGACGGCGGTATTCGTTTGTAAACCGAACTAGGTTAAGATTGATTTAAAAAGCATGGCGCTTGTGGGCTGTGCTTTTTTGTTTTAAGAAATACCTAATAAGAGTGGCTTTTGAATCACCTCTTTAAATAATAAGCTCAACGCATTTAAGGCTTGGTTTGAGTGTTAGGAGCAACTTTTTTTGGTTGACTAAGTGATTCAAAATAAGTTCGGCCTCATTATTTCCCATTGTTGTTGGGTGCCTAATAGAGTTAAATCGAATAAACGAAGCTATCCAGTATAAATACGCTTTAATGGTACTTTTAGCATAACGCTTTAGATACATTTGTTCGGCTATCATAGTTAAAAAAG
>NZ_DCYU01000034.1:0-158 GCF_002331165.1 Pseudoalteromonas sp. UBA2102 | reverse complement strand
GCTTGTTGTTTTGTCCAATATTACTGATCTCCACCATTTCGGTGTATTTGTGCATTGATTAAAAATATTCTCCAGTTAACTAATTGTTTACAGGTGTTTATTTGATGGTTAAGATAAATGCACTGTAATATATGGACATTTGTCGGTTTATAAAACGA